>JAFVXS010000146.1 GCA_017501025.1 Alistipes sp. | reverse complement strand
TTCTTAATAACGATACGATTGTAATAAAGGATATGGTCGAGAAGCTTGCACAGCGATACGATACGATACCGCAGTGTGGTATTCTCACTCCGCTTATTCTCTGCCGCGACCATCACACTATCGACCGCTGTTCGGCTCGTCGCAAACCCACTCTTGGCGAGATTATGAAGGGTTGGATGCTGCTGCATCGTAACTTTTTCGGCATATTGAGTAAGATTGCAGCAAAGCAATATCTGCTATCGGATAGGCAGATTGCACGCAAGGAGTTGGTTGAGATAGAGATTCCGTCTGGTAGTTGTATGATGATTGACAAGGCTCTGTTTCGCGAAATAGGCGGCTTCGACAGAGAGACATTCTTATATTACGAGGAGAATATTCTCGTAGCAAAATTGGAGAAAAAAAATCGCCACAATTTTGTCGATTGTAACTGCCTTTGCGTGCATCTTGGGGCCGATACCACAGCAACTAAAATATCCTCTTCGTTGGTAGCGCGTTCGCTGTGTGACAGTGTTCAATACTACGTTAAGCACTATACCGATGCCTCGATTTTTTATCGATTGACATTGAGTCTGTTCTGTTTGTTATTCCGTTGTAAAGTTTGGCTTAAATCGATTTTTTAATATGACGAAGGGACGAGTGGTACACGTAGCGTGGTCGTTGCGTATCGGTGGTATCGAGACAATGTTGGTAAATCTTGCCAACGTACAGGCCGAGTATGGAATGGCGGTTAAGATTGTCATCATCAACAACCAAATCGACGAAGAACTCGCATCGCGTATCAGTGAAAAGGTCGAGGTCGTAAGGCTCAATAGAAGTCCGAAAAGCCGTTCTCCTTGGAGTATCATACGACTGAATTGCGAGCTTTTTGGTGCAGATATTATTCATTGCCACTCTTTTACTATTGCCACGTATGTTTTGCCGATATTTCGTCGTAAATTGTTGCTGACAATTCACACTACCGACAAGAGCCCGAAGCTAACACAGAAATTACTCAAAAAATATCGTACGGTTGCATCCATCTCGGAGGGCGTTCAGCGTATGTTGATAGATGATTTTGCGACTGACTCAATCGTAGTATATAACGGAATCGACACTGCGAATATTCGTTGCAAGGAGTATTCTACCCCATCACAACCGCTGAAAATTGTGCAGCTTGGGCGTTTGATTCGATTGAAGGGACACCACACGCTTATTGATGCTATTGCCAAATTACCGGCCGATGCTGTACGGTTGGATATTATCGGCGACGGCGAGGAACGCACTGATATCGAACAACTCATAGAGAAAAACAATTTGCAGGGTTGTGTGCGGATATTGGGGCAACAATCACAGCACTATATCTTCGAACATCTTGCCGACTACGACCTGCTCGTACAACCATCGATAGTCGAAGGTTTTGGACTGACGGTTGCAGAGGCAATGACCGCCGGCATACCTGTTTTGGTCTCCGATATTGAGGGCTTGCGAGAGGTTGTCGCTTGCGGTAAGTATGGACGAATGTTCACGGCGGAAGATAGTGAATCGTGTGCTATGGCTTTGCAGGAGTTTATTAAAAATCCACCTAGTTGCGAAGAGGTGCTGTCTGCCAAAAATTTTGCAATGGGTAAATTTGATATACATTCGGTTGCAAACGGTTATATTGACTTATATAAAGTTATTTCGAGATGAAAGTTCTACTGATAAACAACTTCCACTATCGCAAAGGTGGCACCGAAACCGTATATTTCGGTATGGCAGATATGTTACGTCGTCACGGTCACGAGGTGATATTTT
>JAFVXS010000145.1 GCA_017501025.1 Alistipes sp. | reverse complement strand
CTACTATCTGTTGGGTGACAATGTTGTCGGTGCCGAGTTTGGTGACGATGCGAAGGTTGAGAGGGTATTTACGGCAAAGCACGGCGATATCGGTTTCGAAGCCGACGAGTTTGTCTTGGCAAGTGGCAGCTTTTTCAGTCAGGGATTGGTGGCGGACAAAGAGTCTGTGGCAGAGCCAATCTTTGCGGCTGATGTCTATTATGCCGAGCAACGTAATGATTGGTATCATCGCAATATGTTCGAGTCACAGCCTTACGAATCGTTTGGTGTGATGACCGATGCAGAGTTCCACGTACTTCGCAATGGAGTGGCAGTCGAGAATCTCTATGCGTGTGGTGCAGGCGTTTCGCACTTCAATGCCCTTGCGGAGGGTAGCGGTGCGGGAGTCTCGATGCTTACGGCATTGAGCGTTGCCGAAAATATTCTAAAAAAATAGGAGGACGTTACGATGATAAAGCAAAAGAGTGAAAATAATTTTGAGCAGTGTATCAAGTGTACGGTTTGTACGGTATATTGCCCCGTAGCAGCGGTAAACCCACTCTATATCGGGCCTAAACAGGCTGGCCCCGATGGAGAGCGTCTGCGATTGAAGCGTCCCGAATACTACGATGAGGTGTTGAAGTATTGCCTCAACTGCAAGCGTTGCGAGGTGGCGTGTCCTTCGAATGTCCGTATTGGCGATATTATCCAGTTGGCACGTATCAAGCACAGCAAAAAGTCGCCCGGCTTGCGTGAGTTTATGTTGGCAAATACCGATTTGGTCGGCACGATGGCAACATTGGCAGCACCTGTTGTAAATGCAACAGTCAGCAGTCGTCCCGTAAAGGCTTTGATGGATGCGGCTCTGCATATCGACCATCGTCGCACATTCCCTCGCTATTCGCAGGGAACTTTCGAGGGGTGGTATCGTCGTCATCGCAAGGAACAGGAGCAGTTCAAGCAGTTTGTAACATTCTTCCACGGTTGCTATGTCAATTATAATAATCCTCCACTCGGCGAAGCCTTCGTTCGAGTGATGAATGCAATAGGCTATGGCGTACATCTGCTCAAAAAGGAGAAGTGTTGCGGTGTAGCACTCATCTCGAATGGTTTTATTAAGCAGGCAAAGCGTCAGGCTCTGTCGAATATCAAGTCTATACGAGAGGCTACCGCAGCAGGCGAGCCTGTATTGGCAACCTCTTCGACCTGTACGTTTACATTGCGTGACGAGTATCGTCATCTGTTGGATATCGACAATGCGGATGTTCGCGATAATGTAGAGTTGGGTGTGCGTTTCATCTATCGTCTTATCGAGTCGGGTAAGGCACAGTTTAAGTTCCGTCACGATGCACCGAAGTTGAAGATTGCATACCATACCGCTTGCCATATGGAGCGTCTTGGTTGGGCGTGCTATTCGATTGAGTTGTTGAAGATGATACCTTCGGTTGAACTTATCACACTCAATTCGCAGTGCTGTGGTATTGGTGGTACATACGGTTTCAAACGCGAGAATTACGAGACTTCGCAAGCTATCGGCGAGTCACTGTTCCGCCAAATCGAAGAGTCGGGATGCGACGTGGTTGTGACCGATTGCGAGACTTGTAAATGGCAAATCGAGATGTCCACTTCGAAGAAGGTGCTGCATCCGATAGAACTTCTTGCTATGTGCGTGGAGTAGCCTCTATTTTTAAGAAGAGCGATGTTCGCAATTGTCAGAATATGCTCTTACTTTGATAAAATATGTGAAAAAGTAAAATTTTTCGAAGAAGTTTTTTTAACTTTGTAAAAACAGTGCATTAGCGGTAACTTTTATTGAGGCTCTGGCTACTTGCTAATGTTAAGTTAAATTTATAGAGCCCGCTTAAAACTATGGAAAACAATGCTCAATGGTCAGTGGTAACTGGCAAACTCTACAAGGCAGTCCTTATTCAGATTGTCTGTAATTTTTTAGCAATTCTTTTCGGTGCATTTAGTGGCTTTTCGCTTGGCTTCACACTTGTACTGGCAATCATCGCATCTATCGGTGCGGTTGTTGGTTACATCTTGTTCTTTTTAGCTCTTGGCGAGTGGCGACAGATTGTTGATGCTAACGACTACCACGGTGTAAACCGCCTGCGTACGGCTGTTTGCTTAAATATTATTGGTACTATCATTGGCTGTATTCCATTGCTCGGCTGGCTTGGTGGTATTATCTGCTTCATCGGTTTTGTGCTTATGTTGTTGGGCTATAATGAACTCAAAAAATCGACTACATTCCCAGAGTTGGCACGCGAAGGTACGGGCAGACTTTATACATCTATGATTCTCAATATCATAGCTGTTCTTGTTGGCTTTATTCCTCTTGCTGGCGGTTTCATCGAGTTGGTTATCAGCATCGTTGCTTTCTACTATATGTTCACCGGTTGGAAGGCTATTTCGGAGTCGTAATAGACAGCTCAATAAATCAATTGTGGGTGGCTAAAAGATTAGTCACCCTCATTTTTTACTATGTGGCATAGGTTATAGGGGGCGGGATAGGTGCTATGCTTACTTTGAAATAAACCCCGAAAGTTTTTGTCAAACTTTCGGGGTTTATCACTTTTAAGTTTTTCGCTCGTTGGTGTGATACAGACTTTTATAGGTTGTCTATCGTATAGTCTATCATCTTTTGACGAATTTGTACCCGTGCTGCGGGCATCATCGAGTGATTTTGGTCGGGATATACCATCATATCATACTGCTTGCCTGCTGCATTGAGGCGACGACACATCTCCATTGTGTTCTGGAAGTGTACATTATCGTCAGCTGTGCCGTGCATAATGAGCAACTTTGTACGAGGCGAGAGCTTTGCAGCGTGGGATAGTGGCGAGTTGTCGTCGTATCCGGCAGCATTGTTTGCAGGTAGCCCGTTGTAAATCTCGGTGTAGATCGTATCGTAGTATCGCCACGAGGTTACGGGTGCTACGGCAATAGCCATCTTATACAATCCGTCGCCGTGCAGGGCGGTGTTCAGAGCCATAAAACCTCCGTACGACCATCCGTAAATTCCGAGTCGCTCGCCATCTACGTAAGGCAGCGATGCAAGGTGACGTGCAAACGATATCTGGTCTTCGCACTCCAATTTGCCGAGGTTTCCGTACGTTGCCTTTTTGAACTTTTCGCCACGATAGCCTGTTCCGCGACCATCACAACACGCTACGATATAGCCGTATCGAGTCAGTGCCGCCTCCCAATCTATGGACCAACGGTCGGCTACCGACTGCGAGCCGGGTCCCGAATATTGGGTAATCAGCACGGGGTAGCGTTGCGATGGGTCGAACGCATCGGGCAACTGAATATAGTAGTTGAGTTTGTCGCCACGTTCGGTAGTAAATTGGTGAAATTGACGACGTGCGTATGCTCCCGTATTATTGACTTTCGGACGTGAGTCGGCAAGCGTGTCAATGATAAGACCACTGCCTTTGTGAATTGTAACGACATTAGGGCAGACCGAACTACTGAACGTCTGGATATAGTACTTCATACCTGCGGATGGCATAATCGTATGGTATCCGTTGAGTAGCGTCAAACGCCGTTTCGAACGGCCGTTAAGTGCGATGTGGTACAAGTCGCGACGAAGTTCGCTCTCTTCGGTCGAGATATATGCTACACCCGAAGAGGATGCCTCAACTATCGACGTAACCTCAAATTCGCCACGTGTTATGGCGTTCAATCGTCCTTTGTCGATGCTGTGCAGATAGAGGTGAGACCAACCTGTGGTGGTCTCTTCGCGAACGATAAAGCGGGTGCCGTCGATAAACTTGATGGTCGATGCTGACGGACGCTCTACATAGGTGGGGGAGACCTCTTTGTATATGGTGCGGCACTTTTCGCCATCGAACAGAACTACCTCAAATTGATTTTGTAGGCGGTTTACACGATAGAAATAGAGCTGATTGGCCGGTGTCCACGCTACATTTAGGATATATTGGTCGCTCTCTGTCCCTACATCGATTTTACGACGTGTCTGCTTCTCGATATCATAGAGCCACAACTCGACGGTAGAGTTAGTGTCGCCAGCCTTCGGATATTTGAACGAGTATGCAGCATTGTAGAGTTTATCGTCGAAACGCATCATCTCGAATGTCGGCACACGGCTCTCGTCGAAACGCAGGTATGCCAACTGCTTGTTGTCGTGCGAGAAAGCAAATGCTCGTGTGAAACCATACTCCTCCTCATAAACCCAATCGCTTGTGCCGTTGATTATGGCATTCCACTTACCGTCGGTCGTAATGCTGTGCTGACGATAGGTGTGGAGGTCTATCAGGTGCAGATTGTTGTTCTGCGAATAGGCAATCATCTCGCCATTGGGCGATAATGTGGCATCACGTGCCTGCTCCAATATGCAGCGAGATTCGCCACTGCGTGCGACGATATAGTAGTCTGCCGTATAGGAGTGGCGATATATCGGCTTTACGCTATTACGGGCAGCCATCAGCAACGACTCACCGTTGGGAGCTATTTGGTAATCCGCTGCTTCGGTTGGTAGTCGAAACAGCACCTCCTCTTTGCGATGGTCGGTATATGGCGAGCGGATAATCTCCTTGCCTCTAATCTTGGTAAAGTACTCGCCATCCGCCATCGAACGCAATCCTCTGATAGTGATGTTGGCACGACGCACCTCATTGACATCGGCATAGGTCGGGCGAGGCATATATGCCGAAAGTTGAGCGTAGAGGCTCTCGGTTGCTGTTAGCAGAAAGATGGATAACAGTAGGTATCTTAACGCTCTTCTCATTGCTAAATATCGTCAATATTAAAGTCGTAGTCGAGACGTTTGCCGACGATGAATTTCGAGTTGTCGAACTTGGTGTTGAACATCTCCAATGTCACACGCTTGTTCTGCTCGTAAGGAGGTGTGAGCAGGTCGAAATTGACAGCGTAGTTGATTGCTGTTTCGAGAATGGCGATAAGTGATTCGCGTGAAATCTCTTCGCTGCCGAACTCGGTTACACGCATCGTCGTTTGACGTTTTCCCTCAACGAAGAACATTCGCTCACGGTTGATGAATATACGACCAATAAGGTAGCCCTCATCTGCCGAGCGGTTGAACTTGAACGAGTCGGAGAGGAAGTCGTAGATGTCGATAATGCCGCAGTACGAGTTGCTTTTTGACTCGCTGACATAGGGGTTTTTCCATATTTGATGCGACGAATCGAACTCGAAAACGTCGGTGTGCATACGGAATATCAGCAGGTCTGATGCAATTTGGAGTTGTGCCTCGAACTTACCACGGTCGCGGTACTCGATGCGGACACGCTTATCGAGTTTGCCGTCGAGTGCATCATCCATCTCGGAAGCCATCTCGAAGAGCGTATCTTTGAGCAGACCTAACACATTGAATGTATTGTCGTAAACACGCTGTTTGAGCGTCGATTTTTCGATAATTGTCGAGAGGATTTTCTCTCGCAGAGGTAGTGTACTCATATATGTAATAGTTTGCTGTTAATATCACTTCTGTTTGCGTAGGAGAATTACGGTGCCGACTGCCACCTCTTCGCCACTCTTCAATTTGTTGAGGCGGGCGAGTTTGCTTTGGCGAATACCGTACGACTGCGACAACGAGTGCAAAGTCTCGTTATGTCGTACCGTGTGTTGGCGAACATTTCCGAGCCAGCTGCTCTTTTTACGTTCGATATAGACGATATGGCCCTTTGCAAGCGGTGTATCCTTCGATACATCGTTGAATTTGCGGAGCGTGCTCTCGCTGATATCGAAAGTCTTGCCGAGCGATGTGTAACTATCGCCCTCCTTTGCTACAATATAGCAGGTCTGATTGGTACGATATACCTTGTAGCCCTTGTGTGAATTGATGGTAACACGATAGGCATCGGGATTTATGAGATTTTCGCTCTCGGCAGTGCTGTATTGCTGGAACCACTTTTCGCTATTGGCTTTGGCGTTTTTGGCACTCGAATAGATTGCAGCACCATCCTCTTGGTCGAGTTGATACAAGCCCATCGACTCGATAATGGCAATAAGACGCTCGGCATAGTCGGGAGCTGTGGCGTAACCTGCTGCCTTCAAACCGCGAGCCCAGCGACGGTAGTCATTCGATGGGTACGAGAAGAGCGAATCGTAACGTGGCGACGAGTCGAGGAACTCGGCGTGGTCGGCATAAGAGCTCTCAACGGAGGGG
>JAFVXS010000019.1 GCA_017501025.1 Alistipes sp. | reverse complement strand
ACGGCAATTCCTTTGGCATAACCGCGTAGGTGTAAATATCCCGATTTAAGGTTGTTGGGGTGTTTGATGTAGATTGTATGGCCACCGGCACCCTTATAGCCTTTGTATGTGATTGTGCCATCAGCAACTGCTCGTACAGGTGTGCCGGATGGTGCTGCGTAATCGACACCGTGGTGTGGGCGATATCGCTTCAAAATAGGGTGGAAGCGGGCGTTTGAAAAGCCCGACGATATGCGGGTAAATTTCAGTGGGGCTTTCAATAATTGCTTACGTAACGAGCCGCCGTCAGCCTCCCAATACTGAATCTTGCCACCTTGTGGGAATGGGATGGCGTATATATCTTTGCCTGCGTGTGTGAATTTTGCACCCCATACGCGACCAATGCCAATCGAAAGGGTGTCTATAAACTTTTCATCATAGATAACCGTGAAGCTGTCGCCCTGATGAATACCGAAGAAATCGACCGTCCATTGGTAGATATCTTCCATTTCGGATGCGAGGGCATATGGCAGATTCTCCTCCATAATCGATGCCCACAACGAGTTGTTGATTACAGCGTGGCTCTTTCGACGTTGCAGAGTGACCTCTCTGGCACCTTCTCGGACGCTGACGGAGTCGCCAACAAACTCAAATACGACATAATCGACCAAATTTTTCTCATAGACGAGGTAGTCGAGTATCTCTTTCTGTGGCAGCGAATCGCATACGGCAACGCTGTCGGGACGGGTAAATGTTGTGTAGCGATTGTCGGTACGTATCGTACGTAATGGGCATATCTCTTTTGTGAGTTTGTCAAGCAGAGCGATACGTGCGTGTTCGATGCCGTAGCTATCCAAAATTTTACTCCAAGTATCGCCTCTCTCAACCGTGTGTTGCTCTACGGTATAGGGGTCGGCGTCAATGCCAAATAGTATGTTGCGAGGTCTCTCTTCGGTAGAGTCTGCGGCTTGGTTGCCACAGCCGATAAATGCGAGTAGTGCCGCAACCGATATTGTAAGTCGTAAAAATGCCTTCATACCGCAAAGGTAGTAAATTGCATTCAATGTATCAATGTTACCGACAATTTTTTTCAAAAATTACACTATTTGCTTGCCGATTGAAATATTTTTTGTACCTTTGAAAAATTGTATATTTTTATGAAGTCACTTTTGTTGAAAATAGCCTCGTTATTCTATGGATTCGGGGTCTCTGTTCGCAATCTGCTTTTTGACAGAGGGTGGCTTCACATCGAGGAGTTTGATATTCCGGTTATCTGCGTTGGTAATATTACGGTTGGGGGTACGGGTAAGACCCCTATTGTGGAGTTGCTGGTGGAGTATCTCTCACGTGAGTACAACGTTGCGGTAATCTCTCGTGGATATGGACGTTGCACAAAAGGCTACCGCGTTGTTGAGACAACCGATAACTATCGTACTGTTGGAGATGAGCCGTTGCAGATAAAGATGAAATTTCCATCGGTGCCGGTTGTAGTGTGCGAACGTCGAGTAGATGGCATCAAACAACTGCTGGCGGAGTTTGAGGGTATCGATGTCGTGATTATGGATGACGGATTCCAACATCGCTACGTTAAGCCGTATCTCAATATTGTCGTTGTCGATGCGACACGTCCTCCATACGAGGATAATCTGCTGCCATACGGACAACTGCGTGATAATATGGGTTCATTGTACCGTGCTAATATGTATGTGGTTACGAAGTGCCCGGAGACAATGAATCCGATAAACTATCGCATTTTCAACCAACATCTCATAATGAAGGCTTCGCAGTCGATTTTCTTCTCGCGAATGGCGGAGCGTTCTGTTCGTTCGTTGT
>JAFVXS010000144.1 GCA_017501025.1 Alistipes sp. | reverse complement strand
AGGTATCGACGAACTCTCCTTGCCGATAATCTCTTCGGCAAACGAGTTCCACGCACCGCAAGATGGACATTTGCCCAACCATTTCGGCGTGTCGAAACCACATTCACGACAAAAATATGCTCGCTTGACCTTTGCCATAACTATTTGAATAATCTGTAAATGTCGTTACCATTGGCAAAGAGTACCAACGCCAAAATCAGCAACAATCCTACGTATTGGGCAATCTCCAACACACGGTCACTCACTTTGCGTCGGGTAACCATTTCGTAGAGGGTGAATAGTGTATGTCCGCCATCCAAACCCGGAATAGGGATAATGTTCATTATTGCCAAAATTATCGACAAGAAGGCTGTCATCGACCAGAAACGGTGCCAATCCCACTCATCAGGGAAGATATTTGCGATGGCAATAAAACCACCAACCTGCTTGTAGAGTCCTGTCTTTGGTTGGAAAATCAGTTTGAGCTGCTGCCAATAGTTGTCGATTGTCGATACGGTAAGATTCCAACCCGCAGGGATAGACTCCCAGAATGTATAGGTGCGTGTGCGAGGCTCAAATGGGGTTGCTACCGAAACACCGATTTTGCCATCAGCCGAGATAGGTACCGTAAGTTGTAGTGTAGAGTCCTGACGAATAATAGTCAGTACGGCATCCTTTCCGCTACGAGCTTTGAGCAGGGTATCGTACTCGATGAAATTCTCTTCGGCAATCGAGTCGATGCCGATGATGCGGTCGCCTGCCGACAGACCTGCCTGACGAGCCGTCTCGCTCTGTACCGATTCGATGTCGAATGGGATGCGTGGCGAACAGAAACCCTTAAAATTATCCGTATTGCTTCGTATGGCGTTGAGTTTCTCTTCGTCGATTGTGAAGGCATAAGGCTCGCCATCACGCACAACCTCGACTGCAACCGAGCCATCTGTAAGTATGATATTTGGGAAGATATCGGCCATATCTTCAATCTTCTCACCATTTATAGTTACAATTTTGTCGCCCGTACGGAGTCCCAACTCCTGTGCCGCATTGTTGAACTTATAACCAAGTACGGCATCCTCGTTTGCAATATACGAAGTACCCCACGAGTAGGCTATGCCGCAGTAGATTACAAATGCGAGCAGGACGTTCATCGTTACACCGGCAATCAGTACGAAAAAGCGTTGCCAAGCGGGCTTCGAGCGATACTCCCAATCTTGCGGAGCCTGTGCCAATTGCTCTTTGTCCATACTCTCATCGACCATACCTGCGATTTTGCAGTATCCGCCCAATGGTAACCATCCCATTCCGTATTCGGTGTCGCCTCGACGGAATTTGAAGAGCGAAAAGCCCCAATCGAAGAATATATAGAACTTATCGACACGAATTTTGAATAGTCGGGCAACGATAAAGTGTCCGAATTCGTGTACTGTTACCAAGAGCGTAAGGCTCAAAAAGAATTGAAGTGCTTTAATCAGAATATCCATTGTGTCAAATTTTCGTTACAGTTTAAGAAATTGTTGTGCCAAACGACGTGACTCGGCATCGCAAGCGGCATAATCGTCCAATGTCGGGTTTGCTGTGTATTGGGCGTTTGCCATTGCGTACTCTATGGCACGTACAATGTCGAGATATCCGCAACGTTCGGCAAGGAATGCGGCTACGGCAACCTCGTTTGCACCATTCATTGTGCAGGCAGCTGTACCTTTGCGTCGCAGAGCCTCGTATGCCAAATCGAGAGCAGGGTACTTTATGCGGTCCACCTCACAGAATGTAAGGGTCGGATTTTTCAGGAAATCAAACTGCTCGTTCGGACGGTATGCTCTATCGGGATACATCAGTGCTAACGATATCGGCATATGCATATCGGGTGTTCCGAGTTGGGCCTTTATAGCACCATCCTCAAACTCGACCATCGAATGAACAATCGATTGCGGATGTTGCAAAACGCTGATTCGCTCCGCCTCGATACCGAATAGCCAATGTGCCTCAATAACTTCGAAACCCTTATTTACAAGCGTCGAGGAGTCTATCGTAATCTTTGCACCCATCGACCATTGAGGGTGTTTGAGTGCTTGTGCAGGTGTTACATCTGCAAGTGCCGTGCGTGGTAGGTCGCGTAAAGAGCCTCCGCTGCAAGTCAGAATGAGTCTGCGAATAGGGGCCCGCTCTCCCATAAGACACTGAAATATTGCCGAGTGCTCCGAGTCGATAGGTAAAATCGGAACATTGTGCTGCATCGCGAGCGGCATAACCAACTGACCACCCACAACCAGCGTCTCCTTGTTGGCAAGAGCAACCTTTTTGCCACTCTTAATCGCATTTACCGTCGGATGCAGACCTGCATAACCGACCAAAGCATTGACTACCGTATCGACATTCTCCATCTGTACAACTTGCGATATGGCATCATCTCCCGCAAATACTTTGATAGGGTAGGCAGCCAACAAATCACGCAAGGGCTCCAAATATCGCTCATCTGCAATGACTACACTATCGGCATTGTGGGCTATTGCCTGCTGTGCCAGCTGTTCGTAGTTGCGATGTGCTGTCAGTACGGTAACTTCAAAGCGGTCGCTGTTTTCGCGGATAATATCCAACGTCTGAACTCCGATGGAGCCTGTCGAACCGAGCAGTGCTATGCGTTGTTTCATCGTTGTGTTCGGGTTTTAGAATAGTATGTACGATTCGGGATTGAGAGGTTTGCCGTTGCTCCACAACTCAAACTCAAACATATCGTCGGGTCTGTCTTCGGGTGCAGAGTAGCCGATAACTTCGCCTGCCGCAACGCGTTGTCCCTTGCCGACAATTACGCTTGAAAGACGACGATATATCGATATCATTCCATTGTCGTGCTGAATGGTGATGCAGTTGTCGGCATCGGGTAGCCAATCGACCGTGGCGATAGTGCCTTCGGCGGTTGCCAAAATCTGTGTTTCGGCACCTCCGACCATTCTTACGCCAAAGAGTCCTACTTTGGCATTGAATCGCTCGGCAATAATACCCTCCATTGGTTTTATGGCATTAACAACCGTGCGTTGTACGGCAGCATCGCTACGCAGTGCATAATTTTTGTCGTTCTCCATCTGACGACGGAATAGCGAATCGGCACGCGATGGGGCGATAATTTTCTTGCTGTACGAGAGCGAATCGTTGATTTTTGAACGCATAGTCGGGGTCTTGCCCTCTACAACAAGTATTCGGCTCTCATTATAGGCGAGTACCTCATTCATCTTTCGTTCGAGCGAATCTATACGGATAAGGTTGCGGATAAGTGTTTCACGAGACTTGCTAGCATCGGTACGATATCCGGGCATAATGTCGAGTATGGGTGTGTAGGCAACCACCAACAATAGTATGCCGAAGATGATTGCAACGATGGCGATGCCGCTCGTTACCATAGCCATAGGAGAGAGGTGTGCATACCAACTCTCTTCGTTCGTTGCTGGGTTGTTTATACTGATGCGTCGTTTGCGGAAAATATTTCGCAACCACGACTCTCTTTGTTGATTACTCTCCATCTCTATATTCAGGTCGTCAATATCGGAATTTCTGACAAAGATACAAATAAACTTTGTAAAGTTGCGATATAATGTGCTGCATCCCGATTTTTTATGGTTGTTTTTTATGTCATTGCCGACCATTTTTGCCTTTGTGGTAGTTGTCCGCCGAAAAACTCTCTTTTTAGCGTGATAATTCATATAAAATTGTTACCTTTGCACGCTTGACGTGCAATGGCAGTCAGCAAGGTAAGAACGTTAAAATATTAAACATATTGTCATTATGGTAAAACCAACACTTTTAGTGCTTGCCGCAGGTATGGGCTCGCGCTATGGCTCGCTCAAACAGATGGACGGTGTAGGTCCTAACGGCGAGGCAATCATCGATTATTCGGTGTATGATGCAATTCGTGCAGGCTTTGGCCGCGTGGTATTTGTTATTCGACACTCTTTTGCCGAAGATTTCGTATCGGTATTCAATGCCGAGCGTTTTGGCGGTAAAATCGAGGTTGAGTATGTATATCAGGAGTTGGAGAATCTGCCGGAGGGATTCTCTGTGCCGGAGGGGCGCCAAAAACCTTGGGGTACCAATCACGCGGTAATGATGGCTGCCGAGGCTATTGCCGAGCCATTTGCCGTAATCAATGCCGATGACTTCTATGGCGAGGATGCATATCGTACTATCGGACAATATCTCGCAACATTGGAGGGCAAGAGTGGCGAGTACTGTATGGTTGGCTATGAGGTTAATAAGACGTTGTCGGAGAATGGAACAGTGTCGCGTGGTGTCTGCACCGTTACTGCCGATGGATATTTGGAGTCGATGGTCGAGCGTACCAAAATCGAGCGTAACAGCGAGGGCGTAATCGTATTCCACGACCTCGGCGACGATGTTGCTTTGGAGGAGAATACACCTGTTTCGATGAATCTGTTCGGCTTTACACCCGACTACTTTGCTCACTCGCACAAAACTTTTGTAGAGTTCTTGTCCGACGAGGCTAATATGGCAAACCTCAAATCGGAGTTCTTTATTCCGTTGATGGTCAATACCCTTATCGGTAACGGAACAGCTCGAATGAAGGTGCTTTCGACTACCGCAAAGTGGTTTGGCGTAACTTATAAGGAGGATAAGCCACAACTTATGGCTAAAATCGAGCAACTGATTGCCGAGGGAGTATATCCTCGTAACTTGTGGGGTAAATAACAGAAAAATAAGGAGGAGAGAAATATGAGTCGTCCCGTAAGAGTTCGTTTTGCACCAAGTCCGACAGGCCCGCTCCATATCGGAGGTGTGCGTACTGCATTATATAACTATCTCTTTGCACGTCGTCACGGCGGTAAGATGATTTTGCGTATCGAGGATACCGATTCGCAGCGTTTTGTCGAGGGTGCCGAGCAGTATATTATCGAGTCGCTCCGTTGGTGCGGTATCGAGATTGATGAGGGTGTCGGTTATGGCGGACCTCACGCACCATATCGCCAGAGTGAGCGTCGTGAGATATATCTCAAATATGCCAAGCAGCTCGTTGAGAGTGGTTGGGCATACTACGCATTCGATACGGCAGCCGAGTTGGAGGCACTGCGTAACGAGGCGGAGCAGCGTGGCGAAACTTTCGCTTACAACTATCAGGTACGCGAGAAGTTGCCAACATCGTTGGTGCTGTCGCCTGCCGAGGTTGAGGAGCGTATAGCACGAGGAGATGTTTGGGTAGTGCGTTTCCGTATGCCCGAGAACGAAATCGTGAAGATGCACGACCTTATTCGTGGCGATGTTGAGGTAAATACATCGACGTTGGACGATAAGGTGCTTTATAAGTCGGTCGATGCACTGCCGACATACCACTTGGCAAATATCGTCGATGACCACCTTATGGAGATTTCGCACGTGATTCGTGGCGAGGAGTGGTTGCCATCGTTGCCACTCCACTATCTGCTCTATCGTGCATTTGGTTGGGAGGAGACACAACCCGAATTTGCACACCTGCCACTCTTGCTGAAACCTACGGGTGGTGGCAAACTCTCGAAGCGTGATGGCGATAAGATGGGATTTCCTGTCTTCCCGCTCTTCTGGCAGTCGCCAACGGGCGATACGGCACACGGCTATCGTGAGGATGGATACTTTGCCGAGGCATTTATCAATATGTTGGCACTTTTGGGCTGGAATCCGGGTACCGAGCAGGAGATTTTCTCGATGGATGAGTTGATTGCATCCTTCTCGCTTGACAGAGTATCGAAGTCGGGTGCACGTTTTCAACCCGACAAGGCTCGTTGGTTCAACGCCCAATATATGCACCGTATGAGTGCAGAAGAGTTGGCACCGCTCTATCAGCCTATTTTGCGTGAGCACGGTATCGAGGTGAGCGACGAGGTTGCGGGCAGAGTCGCTGCAATAATGAAGGAGCGTGCAACATTTATCGGCGATTTGTGGGATTTGACCTCCTACTTCTTCATTGCACCTACGCAGTACGATGAGAAGCAGATGCGAAAGTATTGGAAGGGCGATAACCCACGTTGCTTATCTGAATTGCGTGAGGTTTTGGCATCGATAGATGACTTCTCGTTGGAGCATACCGAGGAGGTAGTTCACGCTTGGATTGAGTCGAAGGGCTACGGTATGGGTCAGATTATGAATACATTGCGTTTGGCTTTGGTTGGTGCAGGAAAGGGTCCCGGTATGTACGATGTTACGGCCTTCTTGGGTCGCGAGGAGTGCTTGCGACGTATCGATGCACTGTTGGCAAATGTCAAACCTGTTGATGCAGAGTAGAGAATGACTATCGAACAACATATCTGGGGCGTAACACCCGAGGGCGAGGCTCTGATAATCTACACTCTTCGCAACGAGCGTGGTACCGAGGTGCAGTTGAGCAATGTCGGTGCAGGCATTGTATCGGTAAAATTTGCCGACCGCAACGGTAATATCGACGATATAGTTTTGGGTTATCGTGACCCGATGAGTTACTTCGGCGATGGTGCGTGTTGTGGTAAGAGTGTCGGACGTGTGGCAAATCGTATTGCCAACGGACGAATGGAGGTTGAGGGTCGTGAGTATTCGCTCGAAGTAAATAACGGTCCAAACCATCTGCACGGTGGCTCGAAGGGCTTTGCAAATCGTCTGTGGGAGTCGCAGGTTGAGCATAACCGTGTGATTTTCTCGCTCTTGTCGGAGGATGGCGATCAGGGCTATCCTTGCGAATTGGCGGTACAAGCCATCTATGACTTTGACGATGACGACTCTTTGGAGGTGACCTATTTGGCTCGTACGGATGGTACAACACCCGTAAATTTGACAAATCACACATATTGGAATTTGGCGGGCTGCGATAGTGGAACAATCTTGGAACATACGTTGCAACTCAATGCTTCGAATGTGTTGGAGATGAACGCAGTGCAGATTCCTACGGGTAAGTTGCTCGATGTGACCGATACGGTGCAGGATTTCCGCAACGGTCGTAAGTTTGCCGAAGGTATCGACTCGGAGTTTAACCATATTCGCGATTTCAGGGGCTACGACCACTACTTTGTTGTCGATGGTTGGCGTCGCAACATTTTGGGCGAAGTAGGCTCGTTGTATGATGCAAAGTCGGGTCGTTGTCTGACTGTATTGTCGTCGCAACCGGGCTGTATGGTATATACGGGAAATTGGTTGTCGGGAGGCTCTCCATTGACCAAGTCGGGAGGACGTTTTGTCGATTATGCAGGTGTGGCTATCGAGTGTCAGGGCTATCCCGACGCTGTAAATCACGCAGAGTTTCCTTCGGTTTTGCTCGCTGCCGATGAGCTGTATTGCCAAAAGACCGTATTTCGTCTCTCGGTGCGATAGCCGTGCTACATATAATAAATATAGGAGTGTTTCATCGAAGCACTCCTATATTTTTGTCATATCAAAAGGTGGGTTGCGTTATAGATATCCCTCCTTTACGAGTAGTTCTCGTACTCGTACCCAATCGACATATGGGCGTGTAGATTTTTCGTTTGTAGTCAGCGGAATACCCAAATTGCTATCGTCGATATATAACTCGGCATAGACTTTTGGCGATTTGGTCCACTTCTTCTGTTCCGGATTGCAGTTTACAGCCCACAACGGAATATTGTTGCGTTTGAACCAATCTTCGGCTTCGCGTTCCAACTTACCGCTACGCATAGTGTTCAGAATAAGTCGGTAGCCGGCATTGGCAAGCTCCCTCAATACGGGAGCTGCACCGATGTCTTGTCCGAGATAGGGGTACTCGTGAGTTACACAAGTGCCGTCAAAATCGACAGCTATGGTCAATTGGTCGGCCATACTGATTATCGCAACATTTTACGGTGTTTAACCCACTTGCTGAAACCTAACTTACAGAGGAGTTTCTCCCAACGAGTATAAACGATTTCATCATCGCTGCCATAGGTGTAGGTGTATCCGTAACGATAACCGTAGCGATGGCTTCGCTCGCTTGCACCGTTGAGGATAATACACATATTACGCAACTTGTTTGCCTTGTAGAGGTTGTCGATATCCGGCAACTGACGACGGTCGAGCAGACCCTCGCGAACTACATAGATACTCAAATCGGCAACACGGCTCGAAATGATTGCATCGGCGATAACCAACGCAGGAACCGAGTCGATGATGATATAGTCGTATGACTTGCGGCACTCTGCGATAAGTTCATCCAGACGTGTCGAAAGCAACTGCTCTGCCGGGTTTGGTGGTTGCAAACCTGCGTAGATGCAATCGAGTTTCTCGTGCAAACCGCTCTGTGAAACGATATCCTGAACTTTGACATTCTTATCGCTCATATACTTCGAGATGCCGATAGGGTTGTTACGCTGACCCATATGCTTACTCATAGTACGACGACGGAGGTCGAGATCGACAAGCAGAACTCGGTTGCCAGAGAATGCCAATGTCATAGCGAGGTTGGTCGATACGGTGGTCTTACCTGCACCCTCGTTAGACGAGGTTACCAAAACAACCTGCTGATTACCCTCCGAGGTGTTCATAAAGCCCATATTGGTACGCAAAATACGGAATGCCTCCGAGATATTGTCACGACCATTCTCGCGAACCAGAACACCACGGCTGCTCTTGGCAACGTGCGATGTGAAGGTTGGGATGTCGCCCAAATATGGAACCTTTGTGAAACGCTCGATATCCTGCTTGCTACGGATTGAGGTGTCGAGAATCTCACGCAAGTAGAGAATCACGAACGGAATACCGCAGCCGAGAATAATTGCTATAAGAAGTATGAATACGCGACGTGGAGCGATAGGACGGTTAGGACCGAATGCCGAGTCGATGATGCGGGCAGTGTTCTCGGTAACCTCCAACGAGATTGCATTCTCCTCACGCTTGTTGAGCAGATAGAGGTACAACTCCTCCTTGATACGCTGCTGACGAGCAATTGTCAGATACTCCTGTTCCT
>JAFVXS010000143.1 GCA_017501025.1 Alistipes sp. | reverse complement strand
TTGCCCGTAGCAATGGCGAGTACTGCATCAACCCTACATTCTCGCAGATGAAGGATGTGGATTTGGACATTATGGTTGCAGGTACTATCGACAATATCCTGATGGTAGAGGGTGAGATGCACGAGGTTTCCGAGGATGTTATGTTGGGAGCCATCAAGTATGCTCACGAGACCATCAAGACTCACTGTGCCGTACAGATTGAGTTGATGAAGGAGTTGGGTAAGGATGTTAAGCGTGAGTACTGCCACGAGACCAACGATGAGGAGTTGCGTCAAACCATTATCGACGAGCTCTACGACAAGGCATACGCAATCGCTACCAGCGGTACAATGAAGCACGAGCGTTCAGAGGCTTTCGAGGCTTTGGAGGCAGAGTTTGCATCGCGTTATACCGAGGAGGAGTTGGAGGAGAAGGCTCCGCTTATCCACAAATATTTCCACGACGACGTACAGAAGAAGGCTATGCGTAATATGATTTTGGACGAGGGTAAGCGTCTTGACGGTCGTCGTACCGACGAGATTCGTCCAATCTGGTGCGAGGTGAACTATCTGCCTTGTGCTCATGGTTCGGCAATCTTCACTCGTGGTGAGACACAGTCGCTCTCGACCGTAACACTCGGTACGAAGTTGGACGAGAAGATGTACGACGAGGTTCTTATTCAGGGTTCGGAGCAGTTTGTTTTGCACTACAACTTCCCTCCATTCTCGACCGGCGAGGCAAAGGCTTCGCGTGGTGTAAGCCGTCGTGAGATTGGTCACGGTCACCTTGCTTGGCGTGCGTTGAAACCTATGGTACCACTTGGCGAGGAGAATCCATACGCAGTTCGCGTAGTGTCGGATATCTTGGAGTCGAACGGCTCGTCGTCTATGGCAACTGTATGTGCAGGTTGTATGGCGTTGATGGATGCAGGCGTGAAACTCAAAAAGCCTGTTTCGGGTATCGCAATGGGTCTTATTTCGGATAGTGCTACGGGTCGTTGGGCTGTCTTGTCGGACATCTTGGGCGATGAGGACCACTTGGGCGATATGGACTTTAAGGTTACGGGTACTCGTGACGGTATCACTGCAACACAGATGGATATCAAGGTTGATGGTCTTTCGTACGAGGTTTTGGCAGCCGCTTTGGAGCAGGCCCGCATCGGTCGTCTTCACATTTTGGATAATATTACCGAGACTATCGCCGAGCCACGCGAGGATTACAAGCCATTCGTTCCACGTATCGAGCAGATTAGCATCGACAAGGACTTTATCGGTGCTGTTATCGGTCCTGGCGGAAAGGTTATTCAGGATATTCAGAAGAGTACGGGTACAACCATTACAATTACCGAGACCGAGACTTGCGGTTTGGTAGATGTATTTGGTCAGAACAAGGAGTCTATCGATGCAGCGATGGCTCGTATCAAGGGTATTGTTGCTGTACCGGAGGTTGGCGAGGAGTATCACGGCAAGATTAAGTCGATTGTTGCCTTTGGTGCTTTCGTAGAGATTCTTCCGGGCAAGGAGGCACTGTTGCACATCTCGGAGATTGACTACAAGCGTTTCGAGACTATGGAGGAGACCGGTCTGAAAGAGGGCGATGAGATTGATGTTAAGCTCATCGGTCACGATGCCAAGACAGGCAAGTATAAGCTTTCGCACAAGGTCTTGCTCCCAAAACCGGAGGGTTGGGTTGAGCCGGAGCGTCGTCCACGTCCGGAGCGTGCCGACAAGGGCGAGCGTCGCCCACGTCCGGAGCGTCGCCCACGCCACGATAAGGAGTAATATACTCTCAATATAGCAAAAGCGAGGGGGAGTAGCAATAAAGCCTCCCCGCTTTTCGTTATAAGAGTTGTGAGAATGGGATGAACGACTCAAATGGTAGAAGTTTGAAATAAAGAACACAAAAAAGAGATATTATGAAGAACATTTTGAAGGTTATGGCATTGGCATTGGTTGTAGCGATGGTTGCAACGTCGTGCGATTGCTATAAGAAGATGGCTAAAAATCCGGATGCAGTGCAGGTAGTTTGTACTCCCGAGGTTTTGGTTTTGAACAATGGAAAGGTTGTGGCTGATGTAACGGTTTCCGTACCTGCCGACTATTTCCACAAGGATGCAGCTGTAAAGGTTACCCCTGCCCTCTTCTATAAGGGTGGTGTAACAAAGGGCGAGAGCTTTATTTTGCAGGGCGAGAAGGTTGCTATGAACGGTATGGTTGTCAAGGCCGGCGAGGCGTTGAATGTGTCGCGTCACATCGAGTTCGACTACACCGATGCAATGGAGGCTTGCGAGTTGAAGATGCTCGTTGAGGTTAAGTGCAAGAGTGGCAAGTGCAAGGAGTTCTCGTTGGTAAATGCCAACAATGGTGCAGTTTTGTCGTCTAATCAGCTTGCTATTTTGCAGCGTGGCGATGCTATGGCATTGGCGTTGGAGAGCGAGTGTGGTCGCAAGATTGCTACGGGTGTGAACACATTGCAGCGTACGTTGGACTATGCCGATGCAATGCAGGCGGAGGCTAACAACTACAAGAATGTTACCACAACTGTCGTAAAGGCGGATATCGTCTATAAGATTAACTCGTCGAAGGTTGCAAAGCAGTCGATGAAGAGCGAGGCTTTGGCTCACCTCAAATCTACCGTTCAGGGCAACTTGTCGAACGAGCGTGCACAGCAGTCGATTTACGTAAATGGTTATGCATCGCCTGATGGTCCGGAGCGTTTCAACGACAAACTCTCCGACAAGCGTAGTAAGTCGGGTGTAACGGCTATCGAGGGCTTGTTGCAGGATTCGGGTCTTACTATCGACGCTGCGGCGTATGGTGAGGACTGGGAGGGCTTCAAAGAGGCCGTTGCAGCATCGTCTATTGAGGATAAGGATTTGATTTTGCAGGTGTTGAATATGTACTCGTCGTCGGCAGAGCGTGAGAAGGAGATTAAGAATATCTCGTCGGTATTCAGCGATATCAAGGATAAGGTGTTGCCAACGTTGCGTCGTGCACAGGTTGTCAATACTACCGATGTTTCGGGTCGTACCGATGCCGAGATGCTCGCTTTGGTAGAGAAGGGTCGTGCAGCCGATTTGTCGGTTGAGGAGCTTCTGCACATTGCCGAGGTTGCTCCGGAGGTTGCCGAGCCGGCATTGAGAGCCGCTTGCTCGAAGTCGAACGATACACGTGCATATAACAATCTTGCAGTTGTTTTGGCAAAGCAGGGCGATTACGACGGAGCTTTGGCAGCGTTGGAGTCGGCAGCTATGGCAGGTAGCAAGTCGGAGGAGTTGAGCAACAACTATGCATTGGTTTACCTCGCAAAGGGCGATGTAGCGAAGGCAGAGGAGTATGCTCGTTCGGCTTCTGACGAGACCAAGGCGTTGGTTGCTGCGACGAAGGGCGACTATGCAGCAGCGTCGAAGTCGCTTACGGGTTACAATGCCGCTGTTGCCGCTGTTCAGGATGGCAATCTCGCAGCTGCAAAGCGTAACTTGTCGGGCGATGAGTCGGCAAAGGCTGACTATCTGCGTGCCGTAATTGCAGCCAAGGAGGGTAATGTTTCGGAGGCAAAGAGCCACCTCAATAAGGCTACTTCGAAGGATGCTTCGTTGGCAAAACGTGCTGCGAAGGATGTAAATCTTGCAGCGTTGCGTTAATTTGCGATAGGTCTGTTTAGTGGCGGTTGTCCGAGTCGGGCAACCGCTACTTTTTTTGTGGCTTCGCCATTGTTGGTAGGACATCTGGGACGGCTGGGACAAATAGGACTTTTAGGACTTATAGGACAGCCGCTCTGCGGCTAATTTTTTGCTGTGGTTGCTTCCCCTAAATTCCCTAAACTCCTTAAATTCCCTAAACTCCCTTTTGCGGCGCTGCTTTGGTCGCTCGTCCTAGTAGTCCTATCTGTCCTAGTGAGCCCCCCCCAAAAAAAGTATTGGTGACACAAGTGCCACCAATACTTACAACTTTGTTAATCGGGTTGATTAACGCTGACGAATCAACATACCGGCATTAGCCTTCTTTGGAGCCTTGCCCTTGAATGTTGTGAATGGATCAGCCGAAGCCTTGTCGTTGTCGTTATCCTCGCCCATATTGTTACCAACGGTCTCAACAGCGATTTTGCCTACGCTCTTGTACTTCTCCTTCTTGGTTGCAGGATCAATCTCACGAATCAAAATCTCATACTTGTCACCCTTCTCAACACACTCCTTTGTACCGATATAAGCGGTCATTGGCTCCAACGATGCCAATGGAGTCTTGGTGCGGAATACCTCGTACTTCTTTTCGAGTTTCGCAAATACCTTATCCAAAGCACGGGTGGTTGCACGCTTGATAGCCTCATCGTCCGAGTACTTCTTCTGTGCTACCGATGCGTGAGCCTTCTCGTCGCCGACAAACTCCAACTCGAAGCAGTCCAAAGCGTTGAATTTAGCAACATCGCCACCGGTCTCGCCAATCTTGTTGTAAATCTCCTCGTTCCACTTCAAGCGATAGAGATAGGTTGTGGTGTAAACAAAGTAACCACCAATACCCTTTACAACAGCAGCGGAAGCGGCAGCAGCTGTACGAATGCCGGCAGCACCAAGTGCAGCAGGACCACCAACCGCTTCGAGAGCCTTTGCAGCAAGTTCGCCATAAGCTACAATTTCGGCAGCAACCTCATCTGCCGACATATAACGGAAACGAACTACCGGAACAAAGGTGTTGCTGATAATCTCATCACCACCATTATCCATCAGATACTCTACAGGCGAACGACCTGCGGTCTGCTCGGCAGCGTTAGCCAATTCGAGTTCGTTGGCATTCCAAGCAACACGCTCTTCGAGCAATTGCGTATTGAATGTACCACCATCAACGCCCCACCAGTGAGCCATCAACTTGTGTGCGAAGTTCTGATCCTTCAAATATTTCCAAGCAACGTAAGGTGCATCATCCTTCAAAGGGTCCAACTTCAAAATCTCTGCCATAGCCTCTTTTGCCACAGCCGCAGCAGCTGATTGAGGTTTTTTGCCGGTTGCAGCCTCGCAAGCAGCCTTATCCTCTGGGGTTACGGTTACGTCACCAAATGCAAACGAGCAGATGCTCTTGTCGATGCCGTGGTCGTTGTACTTCGATGGGAGCGGATTCTCCAAGAAGGCAGCCTTCACGTGTGCAGCAGCGTCTGCATTGAGGTTAGGGTCTTCGAGCATTACCAATGCCAATGATGAGCGACGATATTGCTCCATTGCCTGATTTTTGATTTGTGCCGAAACAGTGGCAACACACATCACAACAAGTGATGCCAATACAAAAAGTTTTTTCATCTTAAATTTGGTTTTATGCCCAATATGGGCTTTGTTGATTATTGTTGTTTCACAAAATTACAAAAAATAATTTTATTCGTGATACAATTTGTTCAAATTTTATAGGGGGGGGGTAATTTGTTGATTGCCAATTATTTATGGTTGTAAAATTTTTTTACGCATCGATTTTGCTTTGTGCAACTCGCCGATTTTAGCCATTTGCACGAAAATAAATGCAGATTTGTAGTTGGGTGTAATGGCTTTTTGATACCTGTTATTTATATAAATAGGTATGTAATGACATTCAATGGCCGTAGGGAACGCTGCAATAGGGGCATTAGGGATGTTAGAGGCGTTAGAGGCGTTAGGGTGGCGACCACAGCAGCGACAAGCGACCAAAGGCGCCGCGATAGGGAG
>JAFVXS010000142.1 GCA_017501025.1 Alistipes sp. | reverse complement strand
GTATTCGTAAATGGTAAGCAACTCACCGAGCATCTCGGTGGCTATCTACCCGTAGTAGTTGATATTACCGATGCAGTCAATTGGTCGGGTGACAATATAGTTGCTGTATGGTCAGATAATAGTGACGACAAGAGCTACCCTCCGGGCAAGGCTCAACGTGTTTTGGACTACACCTACTTTGGTGGCATCTATCGTGATTGCTGGTTGGTTGCACACAACAAAGTGCACATCACTGACCCCAACTACGAGAATATTGTTGCAGGCGGAGGTCTATTTGTTGCATTTGACAATGTTGGCGAGAATCGTGCAGATATTATTCTCAAAACGCATATCCGCAACTCGGAGAAGTATCCGTTCAAAGGCTCAATTACATACGAAATTCAAACAACAGAGGGCGTGGTTGTTGCTACGACCAAGAGTCGTATTACAATAAAGAGTGGCTCGGCAATAAGTCTTGCTCGTAAGGTTACTGTCACCAATCCGCAACTTTGGACTCCGGACTCCCCTACTCTCTACAACCTTTATGTTCGAATTCTCGACAACAAAGGTAAGGTTATAGATGGTTATCGCCGCCGCATAGGTATTCGTTCGATAGAGTTCCGAGGCAAGGAGGGATTCTTCCTCAACGGCAAACACTACAACGAACCTCTTATCGGAGCAAATCGCCATCAGGACTTTGCCGTTGTGGGCAATGCCGTAGCAAACTCGGCTCATTGGCGCGATGCAAAGAAGTTGCGCGACCTCGGCTTAAAGGTTATCCGCAACGCTCACTGTCCACAGGACCCTGCATTTATGGACGCTTGTGATGAGTTGGGACTCTTCGTTATCGACAATGTTCCGGGCTGGCAATTCTGGAACAAAGAGCCTCAATTCGAGCAATATATATATGATGATATTCGTCACCTCGTACGCCGTGACCGCAACCACCCTTCGATATGGTTTTGGGAGCCTACACTCAATGAAACACGTTTCCCTGCATCGTTTGCCGACAATGCTCTGCGCCTTGTTGCCGAGGAGTATCCATACAAGGGAGCATACTCATCGTACGATGTCGAGGCTCGTACAAAGTCCAACGAGGTCTACCCTATTCAATACACACACCCACAAGCAGGCAACGGCAGCATCTATGCAAACAAGACGTTGAACTTACGTGATGATGTAACCTATTTCACTCGCGAATTTGGCGATTGTGTTGACGATTGGAACTCGCACAACTCGCCAAGTCGTGTCGCTCGAAATTGGGGTGAAATCCCGATGCTCATACAGGCGCAGCACTACGCAAATCCGCCTTATAAATATACATCTCTCGATGTGTTGTACCGCGTATTTCCGGAGCATATCGGAGGCTGCTTATGGCACTCATTCGACCACCAGCGCGGTTACCACCCCGACCCATTCTACGGTGGTTTGGCAGATGTTTTCCGTCAGCCAAAGTATTCGTACTATATGTTTATGGCTCAACGTTCGCCATTGAAGCAGGATAATCGTATCTACGAAACAGGACCTATGGTATATATCGCACACGAGATGACTCCATTCTCGCCAAAGGACGTAACCGTGTATTCGAACTGCGATGAGGTGCGTCTAACCTACAACGCCAACGGTAAAACTTGGACATACCGTAAGCCAAAGAATCATGTCGGCATGCCATCTCCAATTATCACATTTAAGGATGTATACAACTTTATGGACGATAAAGCGTTGAGTTGGAAGAAGCGACAGAAAGATGTCTATCTCTTGGCCGAGGGTTTGATAAATGGCGAGGTTGTAGCGACACACAAGGTTTGCCCTGCACGCCGCCCTTCGAAGGTTATGCTATGGCTTGACAACGAGGGTAACGACCTCGAAGCCGATGGCTCGGACTTCACGACTGTAGTAGCCGCCATCACCGACCGCGAAGGCAACATCAAGCGATTGAACAACTATTACATCAAGTTCCACATCGAGGGAGAAGGTCGCATTCTCGGCGGTGCCGGAGAATTGGCAAACCCTGCACCAGTAAAGTGGGGAACAGCGCCTATCGTAGTGCAATCGACATTAAAACCGGGCAAAATCCGCATCACAGCATCGGTACTCTTCGAGGGACAGCAAATGCCTATCAGCGGAGTGCTCGAATTTGAGAGCAAGCCTACAACGCAGAGGCTGATTTATAAGGAGAG
>JAFVXS010000141.1 GCA_017501025.1 Alistipes sp. | reverse complement strand
CACCCGACATATCTGTGCCCATCGAGCCCATAATCAACACACCGCAAAGCACACCTGCCAAGCCTGCACCAATCGAGTGCGAAGTGTTCCACAACGACATCTTTGTCGAGAGCTCCGACGAAGGCACCCAACGAGGAATAAGACGCGAGCAAGGAGGGAAACCACAACCCTGGAAGATGTTGTTGATAATCCACAATACCGACAATACCAAAACAAACGTTCCGATAAATGCCTCGCCCTCTGCTACACCTGCGATAGCCGCTGCGATTTTAGCACCAAAGCCGAAGAGAACAGCCGTAACCGTACATACTGCCAAACCCGTTACCATATGCCAACGACCATTGATACGGTCAGCCAACATACCGTTGATGAGTTTCGACAAGCCATAGAGAAAACCTGCTGCCGACAAGATACCTCCCAAAGTTGCCTTGCTGATACCGTACTCTGCCGTCAAACCAGGCATAGCAAACGAGAAGTTCTTGCGAATCAAATAGAAGAAGATGTAGCCGACCATCGTTCCGATGATGGTACGCCACTGCCAATACTTAAACTTTTTTTGTTGTTCAGCTGTCATTTTTTTATGTTTTAGGTTTTACGTTTATTACTTTGCAAACTCCGTAGTGATGGTTGCATACTCGGCAACGATTGCATCCACGAGAGGCGATGCGGCATCGAGCGATGCTGTACGAACAACGGCCTCACGCACACCAACCTCGGCAATAAGTTTTTGCAACTCTACACTCTGACCATCCTCGGCATTGTTGTAGTGCAATGCGGCAGCGATACCCTTAACGAGGTGCGAAACCTCAACACCTGCTCCGATTGCCGTAACGGTTGGGTTGATAAGGCGGTCCGTAGCCGACAATTTACGCAGTGGCTCACGGCCTACACGTGTAACATCATCTTTCAAATACGGATTCTTGAAGCGACCGATAATCTTGTCGATATACTTAAAGTGAGCCTCTTTGTCGAAGCCGTGCTTTGCAATCAGTCCCAAACCGCTCTCGCACATTGCTGCGTGTACGGTCGCATAAATCTGCTCATCGGCAATACTCTCATCGATGGTCGAATAGCCCTTCAAACAGCCCAGATATGCAGTGATTGCGTGACCCGTATTGAGCGTAAAGAGTTTTCGCTCGACATAAGCCAACAGATTGTCAGCCAAATTCATACCTGCAATATGAGGTACCTCGCCAACAAACGCAGCCTGCTCGACATTCCACTCATAGAACGCCTCAACTACCACATCGATAGGGTTTTCGGTACGAACAGGAGGGACAATGCGGTCCACCGAACAGTCAGGGAAACCTACCCAACGCTCACAATATGCAGCATCCTCTCCTTCGAGCAGTGCCACGACTGCCTGACGAAGTTGCGACGATGCACGAACAGCGTTCTCGCAAGCAATAATATTGAGCGGCTGCTCTACGCCACGCTCACGACGCAACTTAATACCGCGTGCGATTGCAGGGGCAATACGTGGAAGAATCACCACGCCTACGGCAGTTGTGATAAGGTCTGCTTGTGCAATCTCCTCTACCACAGCATCGGTAGTCGAGTTTACACCCGATATATTGGAGATAACCTGCTCTTGGCACTCCACATCCATCACCTTAACCACATATTTGCCATCGGCATTGATGCGGTCGATAACCTCCATATTAACATCAGCAAAGGTCACGTGATAGCCACCCTGCTCCAAAACTGCACCGATAAAACCGCGTCCGATATTACCGGCACCAAATTGAATTGCTCTTTTCATCTTGAATGATATTTTGTAAAATTTTACTTTCCGATTATAAATCTGTTGCTTCCCCTACACAAGTACACACCCTGCAACAATCTACAAAGTTAGCCATTTTTCGATAAATGTCCAAAATTTTTCATCTTAAATTCAAAATAGGTATCTGTTTCACAATAAAATCTACGAAAGGTCGTTTCTTTTACAACAAAAAAGTATTAATATTGCGTGAGCAAATTAAATTTTAGAATTTTATGAAACGAAGCACATTCACAATCATTGCAACAGCTATTGTTGCTGCCGTTGGTGGCAGTTTTATTACATCGTGGGTCAGTGCCAAATATTTTGCTGACAACAAGATCGAATATATCGAGCAGACCGTCGAGCGCACACCTGCTTTGGGGGCTCAATTCACATCATATCAACAGGGCTCATACCCCGATTTGACCTATGCAGCCGAGAATGCGGTGCGTGCCGTAGTGAATATCGAGGTTATCTCCGAAATCGAGATTCCGCAGCATATGCACCACCCATTTTTCGAGTTCTTCGGTATTCCGCAGGAGCAGGGCGGCCCTCGTCGTCGCGAGCAGCGTTCGGGAGGCTCGGGTGTGATTATCTCGACCGATGGCTATATCGTAACCAACAATCACGTGGTCGAGAATGCCACAAAGTTGCGTGTAAAACTCAATGACGGACGCACATTCGATGCCCGTACTATTGGACGTGACCCTGCTACGGATGTAGCTCTGATAAAGATTGAAGCAACCGAACTCCCTACACTCGCTTTCGGCAGTTCCGACGCTCTGCGATTGGGCGAATGGGTGTTGGCTATCGGCTCGCCTTTCGATTTGCAATCGACAATTACGGCCGGTATCGTGTCGGCAAAGGCTCGTCAGTTGGATGTAATTCCCGACAACTTCCGTATCGAATCATTTATACAGACCGACGCTGCCGTAAATCCGGGCAACTCGGGTGGTGCATTGGTAAACGTACACGGCGAGTTGGTCGGTATAAACACCGTTATCAAATCATCGACAGGCAGCTATATCGGCTACTCGTTTGCCGTACCTGAAAGTATCGTACGCAAAGTCGTAAACGATTTGAAGGAGTACGGTATCGTACAACGTGCAATGTTGGGTATTTCGTACCGCTACATCGATCAGGACTTTATCGACAATATGAGCGAAGAGACCGGCATCAAGGAGGTTGGCGGAGCATACGTTGCATCGGTTGTCGAGAATGGTGCTGCATCGGAGGCTGGTATTCGCAAGGGCGATGTTATTATTGCCATTGACAACGTAAAAATCGACTCCCCAACAGCCATAAATGAGCAGATTGGCAAGCACCGCCCGAACGATGTGATAAAAATTACCGTAAAAAGAGGCGGAGACGTGAAACATTTTGAGGCAACTTTGCGTAATAAGGCAGGTAAAGCAGAATTACTTGCACGCGGAACCATCGATATCTCCGAAGTTTTAGGCGGACAATTTGTTGAGGCAGACGAGAAGTTGTGTCGTCGTCTCGATATCCGTGGAGGTTTGAAGGTTGTAAGCATCAAGCAGGGCGGACTCCTTGCAAAAGCACGCGTGAAAGAGGGCTTTGTGATTACGCATATCAACGACCGTATGGTGAGAACACTCTCCGAGTTGAACGCCATCACCGATAAGGTTCGCACAATCGACGGAGTAAATCCCGATGGACGCAGTGCAAGTTATGTCGTAATCGAGTAGGCATCAGGGGGGGGGGTAAACCTCCCCGCCGCACAGAACCGACAGATAAGTGATGAAATAATTTGTAGTAAAAGATGCGTCAATTAAAGATTACCAAGTCGATTACCAATCGTGAGAGTGCATCGTTGGATAAGTAACACCAAGAGATTGGCAAAGAGGATTTGATTACGGTTGAGGAGGAGGTAGAACTCGCCCAACGTATTCGCAAAGGCGACCAAGAGGCCTTGGAGAAACTGACAAAAGCAAACCTCCGTTTCGTGGTTTCCGTAGCAAAACAGTACCAGAATCAGGGTTTGAGCCTTCCCGACCTTATCAACGAGGGCAACCTCGGTCTGATTAAGGCTGCCGAAAAGTTCGATGAGACCCGTGGTTTCAAATTTATATCGTATGCCGTATGGTGGAT
>JAFVXS010000140.1 GCA_017501025.1 Alistipes sp. | reverse complement strand
TACAAGGTATGCCCCCACCGCAAGGAGTATCGAGGGAGCTGCAACATAGCCTGCAACCGACATATCGAGCGGCAAACCGTGCCACAGCACCGACAACATCTCCAAAGCCGACGCATCGCCTGCCGCCTCCAAATTCCAAAGTACAAAAATTGGTTTTTGGAGTAGCGACAACAGCGTTGTGGCTACAAAGAGCAGCAGTACAAATATCAGACTTCGCCTCATTACTTTTTGCCGTACTCGCGATACATACGATAGAGGAAGAGCAGTGCAATAACCACCGCTACAACACCTCCCAAAATATATGCCATAGGAACAGAACCCATACCCACAAACTGATTAGAGGTGAACATAAACGTCGCACAGATATAGGTCATAAAGAGTGCAGGCAACAGAGCAATCCAATAGTTGCTGCGGTGTTTGTAGAGGTATGCCACGATGCACCACAAGACGATAACCGCCAAAGCCTGATTGCTCCACGAAAAGTAACGCCAAACAACATCGAAATCGACAAAGAGCAACAGCAGAGCAACGGTAAAAATCACAGAACTGATAGCCAGACGTTTCGTCTTTGAACGCTGCTCGACGTGGAAGATATCTGCCACGGTGAGTCGAGCCGAGCGGAATGCCGTATCGCCCGACGTGATAGGTGCTGCAACGACACCCAACAGAGTCAGAACGCCACCAACTACGCCCAACGTCTTACCCGAAACGGTATTTACCACCCACGCAGCATTGTTGCCGTGTGCAGCCAACTGACCCGCAAGACCACCCTCTTCGCCGGAGAAGAATGCCATAGCCATAGCAGCCCAAATCAGAGCGATGATAGACTCGGCAATCATCGAGCCGTAGAATACCATACGGCACTCACGCTCGGAGTTTACACAACGTGCCATCATAGGCGACTGCGTTGCGTGGAAACCCGAAATTGCACCACAGGCGATAGTGATGAAGAGAGTCGGCACGATTGGCATTGACTCCTTATTGAGTTGATGATTCTCGAACGAAGTGAGGTCGGGAACGACATAGTCGCCAAAGAGCAATACTCCCAAAATTCCCAACGCCATAAACAGCAGAGCCGCACCAAAAACAGGATAGAGCTTGCCGATAACCTTATCGACCGGAAGCAGTGTAGCCAAGAAATAGTAAGCTATAATAATGGCAATCAGCCACCAATAGTACTCCTCGCCAACCATCCCCGCGATAATGCTTGCAGGGCTTCGCATAAATACCACACCCACCAAAACGAGCAACACCAACGAGAATACACGCATCAGCTGACCAATGCCGCGACCGAGATAACGGGATGTGATTTCGGGGATGCTCAAACCCTCGTTACGCACCAATATCACACCCGAAATGTAATCGTGCATCGCACCCATAAATATTCCGCCCAACGTAATCCACAAAAACGCCACAGGACCAAAGCAGGCACCCAAAATGGCACCAAAGATAGGCCCGATACCCGCAATATTGAGCAGTTGAATCAGAAAAGTTCGCCAACGAGGCATCGGTACATAATCGACACCGTCGTAGAGTTTCGAACTCGGAACATCCGCCGCCGCATCAATTCGACAAACCTTGTCGAGATAGCGACCGTAGAGGAAGTAGGCAGCCACAAGTGCCACCAAACCGATAATAAAGGTTATCATATTTCAAGTTTTAGGTTAAAATCTGTCAAAAATATCTCCTATCCGCTCTGCCCGGAGTGCCAACCCACAGAGAGAACACCCCGAACCAATACGCAAATATACGAAATTTATTGAAAGTTGTACCCTTTTTGTCACGATATTATCTGCAAAAAATCGCCTCTGCCACCGCATTGATGTACCACCTTCGGGAAATTTGACACAGCACAACTGTAAAAATATCGGAAAAAACGTATTTTCTATGAAAATATTCGTATATTTGCAAAAGCTGTCATTCCAAAAGTGACATCGATCACATCCGAATCAGCCGAAATAACAACTCAAAAAAAATAGAACGCTTATCAAAAAAATAAAACGCTTATGAGAAAACTACTACTCATTTTGACGGTTGTATTCTTTGCCGCAGTGTCGTGTACCGACAAGGAGTACGACCTTTCGAATCTCGAAGGTGACTTCGCCATTGGCGACGCCGAGAGCGAATTTTTGGCTCCGCTGGCAGTGATGTCATTCCACGCCGAGTCATTCACACACAATTCGGGCAGTGGCACCGAGTCCATTGTCGATGTCTATCAGGAGGCCGATATTTGGCTCCCTACACAACTCCCTAACGGAGTAGATTATGTCGAAGTTGAGCGTCTGATGCACGACTTTGCATATCTCGACGCTATCGTAAAGGCTCTGATTGCCGAGATGGAGACCTCTTCGGCAAAAGCCGACAAAGTCTTTGAACTTATCGCAACAAAGCACAAGGCAGAGTACCTCAACTGCGTGAAGGGACACATCTCCGATGCAGAGTATGCCGCTTTGGAGAGTGCTTCGACCGAGCAGGCCGTATCGGTTATCCGCTCGCTCTTCGAAGCCGACCACAGTTACGCTGTCGAAGCTGTTGAGACAATCTGCGAGGGACGACTCAACGACCTCTCATTCGACGATGTGTCGTACGAAATCCCTGCTATCGACATTGCCGACGATATCAAGAATATGATTATCGGCAATATCGGCTACAAGAGCAACCCATCGGCAACCGAGCAACTCTTTATTGCCGGTCACGTCGATAGTGGTTTCCCATTCGACATCAAAATCTCTCCAAAGGTTTTGAACACCTCGATTGAGTTCAAAAATATCGCTCTTGCTTTTGGCAAAGAGGCCGATATTCCCGAGAAACGCATCTATGCCGACGATGTAGAGCACCTCTTCAACGGCTCGACCGCAGTTATCGTCTTTACCATCGAGCGTTACTATCCGGGCAAGGTCGAAATCCTCAAACAAGAGGCTCATATCGAGTTGCACCTCCGCAAAATTGGCAGTCTAACCCTATAAAGCAGTGAAGAGATGAAAAAATTACTTCTTACAATAGCATCGGCTGCATTGATGGTTACGGCAGTCGCACAGAACCCTACCACCTACTTTATGGAGGGCTCAACACTCCGCAGTCAGTGGAACCCCGCATTTGCCCCTTATCGCGGCTATGTGAATATCCCTGTCATCGGCGGTATTCAGGTCGGCACAGAGGGTAACATCTCGCTATCGAGCATCGTTATTCCGCACGACGGAAAACTCACTACAATTTTCGACGGCAGCGTATCCCGCTCTATCGCCCTCGATAAACTCAATCCCGAAAACTATCTCGGTGTCGATACCCGAATGAATATCCTCGGATTTGGTGCCTACACCAAAAACGGCAAGTCGTTCTGGTCGTTCGACCTCGGATTGCGTCTTGCGGCAGATGTCAATCTTCCATACTCGCTCTTCGAGTTTATGAAGACCGGCAACTCGACCACCATCGAAGATCTCCAAGCACGGGCAGAGGCCTATGCAGAGGCTGCTTTTGCGTGGTCGTGGCAGGTAAAGCCAAAGTGGCACCTCGGTATTCGCGGTAAAGTTCTGTTGGGCGTAGGTCGCCTCAACGCAAATATCGAAAATGCCGATATCCATATGGCCGGCGATATGTGGAAGATGTCGGCTCTCGGCAATGTCTCGGTATCGGGTTTGCAGCTCGGACAGGATGGCTCGACCTACACGTTCAACGATATCTCTTTTGGCGGTTTGGGCGGCTTTGGTGTCGGCGTTGATGTCGGCGTAACTTACGACGTACTGCCTCAACTCCAACTCTCGGCTTCGGTGACCGACCTCGGTGCGATGTTCTGGTTCAAAAACAAGACACAAATCGCTTCGATGGAGGAGAGCATTATGTTCGACGGTGTAAAGATTGACGAGCACGGTGCAAAACAGCCACACTTCGACCTCGAAGATTTCGAACTCAATGCCGAGGAGAACAAGGGCGAGACAAATATGTTGCGTACGGCTATCAACATCGGTGGAGAGTACTCGTTCCTGCAACGCCGCATCAGCCTCGGACTCTTTTACAGCGTGAAATTCTGGGAGACAAAGGTGCGTCACAACCTCGTTTTTGCAGCAAACTTCCGACCACTCTATTGGCTCCACGTTTCGGGTAGTCTTTCGTTGATTGACAACCGTGGCACAGCCGTTGGTTTGGCACTGAATTTCTGCCCTAACAAGGGTATCAATTTCTTTGTCGGTACCGATGTTCTGTTGAGCAAAGTTACACCACAGTTTATCCCTGTAAATCAGAGCCGTATGAATGTTACATTCGGTATCGGAGTGCCTATCGGAAAGGTCGGAACACGCTATCCGAAAGTGGGCAAAAAACAGTAAAACTTTTTACGGAAATTTAGCAGATTGAGGGCGGCAGATTTGTCGCCCTTTTTTGTGACATTTGTGGCTTTGCCACACGGGTATTCATCGGCTTTGCCGATGCGGCTGTCGCCGAGGGGTGTTAGGGGCGTTAGGGGGGGGTTGCCGCTCTGCGGCAACGGCTTCGCCGATAAGGTCGGGTAAGGTCAATTAAGGTCTTGTAAGGTCTTCCGCTTTGCGGTTTTCGCTGTACTCCCTCGCTTTTTCTAGGACATCTGGGACATATAGGACAAATAGGACAGCCGCTTTGCGGCTATTTTTTTGCTGTGGTCGCCCGTCCTAGTAGTCCTAGTAGTCCTAGCCGTCCTAGTGCGGCGCTTTTGTCGCTTGTCGCTGCTTTGGTCGCTCTCCCTAAACTCCCTAAATTCCCTAAATTCCTTAAATTCCCTAATCTCCCTTTTGCGGCGTCGTGCAGCACTATCGCCCCTCGAAAAAGGCATAAAAATAGCCCTTTCTCCAAAAAAATATATTTTTTTGCATCATTCTATGATTTTTTTCATACCTTTGCATCAATTGGGAAAATAATGAACTTAAAAAATGCCGAAGTTGTATGACGGTGTGGGCTGCCAGCATAAGCCCGATTGGTTGAAGATACGACTCCACAATAGCGATGCTTTTGCGGAGGTCGAGCGTATCGTTCGCCAACACTCACTGCATACAATTTGCAGCAGCGGAAGGTGTCCGAACAAGGCAGAGTGTTGGAGTCGAGGAACTGCAACATTTATGATTTTGGGCGACGTCTGTACCCGTAACTGCCGCTTTTGTGCGACTGCGACGGGACGACCTGCACCACCCGATGCTGACGAACCCGCAAGGGTTGCGGAGAGTGTTTCACTAATGCGACTTCGACACGTTGTCGTAACGTCTGTTACTCGCGACGATCTACCCGACGGAGGTGCTGCACATTGGGCTTCCACCGTCGATGCTATTCGTAAATCGTCGCCAAATGCAACAATTGAGCTCCTTATTTCCGATTTGGGGGGAGCGACCGAACATCTGGATACGGTCATCGCCTCAAAGCCCGATATCATCGGGCACAACATCGAAACGGTCAGCCGCCTGACGCCGCTACTCCGTTCGAGAGCAACGTACGAAACCTCGTTGAAGGTTCTGCGTCACCTCTCGCAATCGGGCGTAGTGACCAAAAGCGGTCTGATGGTTGGACTTGGTGAGAATGAAGAGGAGGTACGTCAGACGATGTTGGACCTTTGCGATGCAGGGGTACGTCTGCTGACCATAGGACAGTATCTCCAACCAACTGC
>JAFVXS010000139.1 GCA_017501025.1 Alistipes sp. | reverse complement strand
TCCGTTTTCGCTGATTGATTTCATCGACATTCTGCTTGTTGCAGGGTTAATGTTTGCCATTTACCGTGCGACAAGGGGAACAAATGCTCCATATATCTTCTTCGGAATCATCGTCATCTATATCGTTTGGGTAGTGGTCAAAGCCCTCAATATGGAGCTGTTATCAACCATACTCGGACAGATAATCAGTGTCGGTGTTATCGCCCTGATAATCGTATTCCAACCCGAAATACGACGTTTTCTGCAAATAATAGGTATGCAGCAGAAAGAGTTGAGTTTTATTACCCGCATCTTCTCTTCTGCTCGCAACAACAACGATATCAACACATCGTCGATTGTCACCGCTTGTTTGGAGATGAGCGGCAGTCGCACGGGTGCCCTGATAGTGATCGCTCAAAACGACGATTTGCAATCGATTATCGAGAGTGGTATTACGGTGGATGCAAACGTATCTGTCTCGATGTTGAAAAACATCTTCTTCAAGAATGCACCACTGCACGACGGTGCGATAGTTATAGACGGCAACCGCATCGTAGCAGCAAAGTGCATACTCCCCGTAACGCAGAGCAACGTACCAAAGGAGTATGGCACACGTCACCGTGCAGCAATCGGAATCAGCGAGATTTCGGATGCCATAGTGCTTGTCGTATCGGAAGAGAGCGGCTCGATTTCGATTGCTCGTAACGGACAACTCCGCCACAATATCGACCCTCAAAAGTTACTGAACACGCTTCGTAAGATGTTCGGTCAGCAATAGTCCGAGAGAGAGGGGGGGGGTATGATAGGAGAATTGTTATCAGACAAAATATGGGAGCAGCAGATGTTGCTCCCATATATATTTATAATACTACCCTATTTGTGCCATTTCAGTACCGTTGCCGTACGTTGCACATTATAGATACGGATGTAGTAATGAAGATTGCCATCGTCATCCTTTTTCGTAAATGTAAAGTGCTCGCCACCTTGTGCGATACGTCCCTGACCACCAAAACGGCTCTCGTCGCTCGACAGTTCGACAACATACTTGCCCGCACGCGGAACTTCGGTAACATAGTCGGCAATCGATGCCGTAGGGTGCCAATTAAATACGAACAATAATTTGGCGTGTGAGAATACCAACGTCTTATTATCGAAATCGGTATTCCAACGATATGGATATCCATCCTGCAAGACAGGATTACGCTTTACGAGCCGAATCATCGCACGGTCAAACTCGGCAAGATAGGAGTAACGCAAAAATCCGTTTGTAGCCAACGACCATTGACGGCGAGCGTGGGCATAGCTCCAATTATTACCCTCACGAGGGAAGTCTATCCACTCGGGATGCCCGAACTCGTTGCCCATAAAGTTGAGATAGGCATTACCACCCGTCGATATCGTCATCAGGCGTATCATCTTATGCAGGGCAATACCTCGCTCGACGATAAGATTTTCGTAGGCACGATTCATTGCCGTGTACATCTCCTTATCCATCAATCGGAATGCTATTGTCTTATCGCCAACCAAAGCTTGGTCGTGCGACTCGGCATAGGCAACCGTACCGACATCGGGCAGGCGTGAGGTCATTACCGACCACATCTCATCGATATCCCACTCCTCGTCTGGCACATCTTTCAGCAACTTTATCCAGTAGTCGGGGATTGCCATCGCCAAACGATAATCAAACCCTATACCGCCATCCTCCAACGGCACACACATACCCGGCATACCACTGACATCCTCTGCAATAGTT
>JAFVXS010000138.1 GCA_017501025.1 Alistipes sp. | reverse complement strand
TGTGATTCCGTAAAGACGATTTGCAAGCATAAACACAGCCTCCTTAACGCTCTCCAACTGCAAATATGGCTTGATTTGCTCGTCGCTAACTGCATACTTCTCCTTCTTGTAACGCTCGCTGTAATAGCCGAAATCCCAAGGCATCAACTCACCCTCAAATCCGAGCGATGCAGCATAGTCGTTGATAGTTTTGTAATCGGCATCGGCAGCCTCTTTTGTAGCCTCCAACAACTCGGCAAGGAATCCGTTTACGGTCTCTGTATTCTCTGCCATACGGTTCGCCAAAACATAGTCTGCGTGACACTCGTAACCGAGCAGACGAGCGATTTTCAGACGCAACTCCGTAATACGCCTGATATTCTCGCTATTGTCGAATTCGCCACCCAACGCACGGGTATTGCTTGCTCGCCAAACCTTCTCTTTGATATCACGCTGCGACGAGTAGGTCATAAAAGGTACATAACTTGGAGCCTTCAATGTAAGAGTCCAACCCTTCTCCCCACGAGCTTTTGCATCGAGAGCCATACTCTCACGAACAAACTCCGGCAACTCTGCCACAAGTTTAGGGTTGCGGATATTGTACGAGAAAGCGTTGGTTGCATTGAGCGAATTTTCGCCAAATTTCAGTGTCAGCGACGACAACTCCGACGAGTATTCGCGGTAGAGTGCCTTATCCTCGTCCGAGAGGTTTGCTCCACCACGAACAAAGTCGTTATAGGTCTCCTCCAACAACTTTTTGTCCTCTTTCGAGAGGAACCAGCCCGGATTTTGATAGACCTCTTTGATTCGCTTGAACAGTTCGGCATTCAGAGCGATATCGTTGCTCAACTCTGTCAATTTTGGCTGAACACGCATAGCAATCTCGTTCAACTCCTTCGACGAATCTGCCTCACGGATGTTGAAGAAGAGACCTGCTACTCGCGAGAGTAATGCACCCTGTTTCTCCAACGCTACAACCGTATTTGCGAATGTTGGTTTTGCAGGATTATTCACGATAGCATCTACCTCCAAACGGCTGATAGCGATGGCTGCCTCGAATGCAGGCTCATAGTGCTCGGCACGAATAAGGTCGAACGGAGGTGTTTGGTGCGGGGTGTTCCACTCCGCCAACAAAGGGTTGGTTGTGTCTAATTCAGGCAGTTGTACCTGCGGAATTGTGTTGTCGCCACAACCCATCATTAGCAATGTTGCTGACATAAACGTTAATAATTTTTTCATAATCGTAATATTTATAAGTTTCTCATTTAATCGCTTTTACAGCTCAATAACTTTGGTATCGCGGTCGAGGATAATTTCGGGCTCTTCATCAATTATGCGGCGACGGTGACCATTTGCATCGGCAGGCAACTCCTCCTTTTCCGACTCCGACTCATCATCCAACTCCTCTTCGACCTTCAACAGACCTCGTCCCTTCAACATAGCCTTCTTATCGGGCAGCGTATCACGGAACGCCTTATAGAGTGTCATTCCGTCACGCATACCGCCCTGCGAGAGTATCTCATTGCGGAATTTTGCTGCGGTACGACGGTCGAATATATCGCCCGACTCGCGGAACGCCTCGAAGGCATCCTTATCGAGTAGTTCTGCCCACAAATAGAAGTAGTAGCCCGCAGAGTAACCACCCGAGAAGATATGGGCGAAGTAGTTATACTTGTAACGTGGCTCGATTTGCGGTATCAACTCACGTTGCTCATAGAGTGATTTATACTCAAACGCATCGATATCCAACTCCTCCGTACACTCCTCAATCGAGTGGATATCCATATCGGTCAGAGCGGCTGCCAACAACTCGGTCAGCATAAATCCCTGATTGAAGTGCGACGCATTGCGAATCATATCGATTAACGACGGTCTGATAATCTCTTTTGTACGATAGTTTACAGCATAGGTACGCAACATCTCCTCCTCGAATGCCCAATTCTCCATAATCTGCGATGGCAACTCCACAAAATCGCCTTCGACCGACAACAATTGGCGATACGGCACCTTCGAGAAGAGGAAGTGCAGAGCGTGTCCGAACTCGTGGAACAGGGTCTGCGTCTCGTCGATAGTCAGCAACGAAGGTGTTGTTGCTGTCGGGCGGGTAAAGTTGCAGACAATGCCCACAACAGGCGATACAAACTTATTGTCGGCATCGTAGCGAGGCTCACGGAAATAGCCGCACCAAGCACCCTGACCCTTACCCTCGCGAGGATGAAAATCGAAATACAACACACCGAGATGCGAGCCATCGGCATCGAGCACCTCGAAAGGCATAACCTCGTTGTGATAGAGTGGCACTGCAATCGGACGGAACGTAATGCCATACAGGCGGTTAGCAAGATTGAATACGCCTTGTCGAACATTGTCGAGCGAGAGATACGGACGTATCACATCCTCCTTCATATCGTACTTATCCTGACGCACTTTCTCGGCATAGTACCACCAATCCCACGGCTCGAATTTGTAGCCATCTTCGGTATAGTCCTCCTTGAAGTAGGCTTGCATCGCATCGAGTTCCTCTTTTGCCTTGTCGAGTGCCGGCTGCCACAACTCATCGAGCATTGCATAGACAGCCTTTGGCGAGCCCGCCATCTGGTCGGATGTTACATACTCCGCATAGTTCTTATAGCCGAGCAACTTCGCCTTTTCGCAACGGAGACGCACCATATCGTTGATAATCTGCTTATTGTCGTACTCATTGCCGTTGTTGCAACGATTGAGATATGCACGATAAATCTCTTCGCGATATTTACGATCGGGCTGATAGGTCAGCAACGGAATCATACTCGGTTTGTGAGGCGTAAAGGCATATTTGCCACTCTCGCCCAACTCGGCAGCCTTTTCGCGTGCAACATCGAGTACGGTTGGTGGCATACCATTAACATTTTCGGACGTGAGCAACAGCAGATAGTTGTTATTCTCCGCCAAAACATTGGCACCGAAACGTACCGAAAGCTCCGCGAGCTGCTCGTCAATCGCCTTCAAACGCTCTTTCTGCTCCTTCGGCAATAGTGCACCACTACGCACAAAGTCGTTATAGACCTTCTCCAACAGGCGAAGTTGCACCGCATCGTAGTTCTGATTTTTGCGATCGTCATAGAGAGCTCTGACACGTTCGAAGAGTCGGTCGTTGAGCAGAATTGCAATCTGATGCGATGTTGCGGCCGGCATCAACTGTTGCTCCAACTGTTGCAACTCCTCGTTGGTCTCGGCAGCACACAACATTCCGAAAATATTCAGCACATCGCTCAACATCACGCCACTACGGTCGTATGCCAAGAGCGTGTTTTCGAACGTAGGCTCATCCGGGCAATTTACTATCGCCTCGATTTCGGCATTGTGTTCTGCCACAGCACGCTCAAAAGCGGGTGCAAAATGGCTCGGTTTTATCTTGTCGAACGGCGGTACGCCAAACGGTGTATTCCACTCCTCGAAGAGCGGATTTGCCGTTTCGTTCTCGGCACGCTGACAGCCAAAAGTTGTTATTGTCATAACTAAAATAAATAATGCACAAACTAAACGTCTCATTTCGTCTAAAATTGTTATATTTGTCCGTGCAAATGTAATAATATTTATAGAGGTATGCAACTATTTTACGCTCCTGACATAACATTACCCGAATATTTGATGGACGAAGAGGAGTCGCGTCACGCATTGAAAGTACTGCGATTGGGCGTTGGCGACGAACTTGATGCGACGGACGGCCGTGGTCGTATGCACCACTGTCGCGTTACGGCTGTCGAGCATCGTCGTTGTCGCATAGAGATTATCTCGACAGTACAAGAGTTTGAGCGACGCAACTATCGCCTTACGATGGCGGTAGCTCCAACCAAAAATATCGACCGCTACGAGTGGTTTTTGGAGAAGGCTACCGAGATTGGCTGCGACGAGTTTGTTGCCATCGAGTGTGACCACAGTGAGCGTCGAACGGTTAAGGCGGAGCGTGAGGAGCGGGTTATAACCGCAGCCGTAAAGCAGTCATTAAAGGCATACCACCCAACTTTTGAGGCTATGGTGCCATTTGCGGAGTTTATTGCACGACCTTGCTCCGGGCGACGTTTCATAGCCCACTGTGGCACTGCGATTGGTACGAAACACTATCTTGCCGCAACCCTCCGCAAAGGCGAAGATGCAACTATTCTGATTGGACCCGAAGGGGACTTTTCACCCGAGGAGATTCAGGCTGCTGTTGCTTGTGGTTTCGAGGAGATAACCCTCGGCACACAACGTTTTCGCACCGAGACCGCTGCAACCGTTGCAGTGGATATGGTGGCAATTGTCAATAGTTTGGAGTAGCAAACAGCGACAAGCGACCACGCCACAATAGGACGGCTAGGACGACTAGGACTACTAGGACGAGCGACCAAAACAAAAAATTTAGTCGCGAAGCGTCTGTCCTAAATGTCCCAGAAGTCCTATCAAACAATGACAAAGCCCTCGGCTCAACAAAAAAAATGCATCGCCCGAAAGCGGTGCATTAAATTTGAAAATCCAAAAGCAATCAACTAAAAAGCGGACACCGCCCTAACACGTAAAGGAACATATTTAGCGTTGCCATACAGATTACCTTCCGAATCAATCGACGAACTATAATCTGGAAACTTTTTATATTGCGTTGATGCCCAATAATAGTAATCCACCTTACCCAACATCAGTTTATTTTTGGTTTGCAATGTTTTATTAACGGCATCATAAACAGTGCCATCCTGTATCAATGCTTTCCACTCATCTTTTGCAGGAAGATACCAGTCCTCACCCAATTTGGCACAATAGGCAAATGCTGGATACTTCTTTTGCCAGCCTTTTATCTTTTTGATTTCTGCCATATTATAGGCTCCATCTGTTGCAGAGGTAGTAGTGCTTCCTTTTTTTGCTCTGCTAACATATTCTGCTTTTGTGCACCACGGCAACCTATCCGGCGATTCGGTTAATGCAACAATCTTTCCGTGACGACCTGTTGCATCGACCTCAAAAACAACACCCTCTTTGCCGTTTTCGTTGTAATAGTCGCCTACCTTATACGGTGCAGCGGTCTGCTCTGCTCGCTGTGAGGATGCACCATTTTGTGCTGTCGTTGTAAGCCACGACATAAGAAGCAACACGAATACTGTAAAAATTTTCTTCATTGTTTTACACATTTATTTACACGTTCATTCTACAAATTTAGAGATTATTTTTCATAAAATAGAATTTTAGGGCGACAAATAAGATACAACGTGAAGATTTTTGCAATAGTTTTGCTACCTTTGCTTTCGGAATCGATAAACAACAAACGATGGTGTTGCAACTATTTTTGACCTTCCTGAAAATCGGAGCCTTCACTTTTGGTGGTGGCTATGCGATGATTCCGCTGATTCGTCACGAGATTATCGAGCGACGCCATTGGGTGCAGAAGGAGGAGTTTTTGGAGTTGCTCACGTTGGCACAATCTGCCCCCGGACCTATTGCACTCAACACTGCCATATTTGTAGGCTATCGCACAGGGGGTTATCGTGGAGCTTTCGCTGCATTGATGGGTGTCGTGTTACCATCGTTTACTACCATTTTGTTAGTTGCCATATTCTTTGCCAACATTCGCGAAAACGAGGTCGTCGATGCAGCATTTCGGGCTATGCGACCTGCGGTGGTTGCACTTATTATCGCTCCGCTTATTGGCTTAGTACGACAACTCAACATCTGGGGTATCGTAGCAGCCGTTATTGCAACTATAATCCTATGGCAGAGCAATCTGTCGCCAATCATACTGCTTATAGTGGCAGCCGCAGCAGGCGTTGCGTGGAGCCGTTACACAATACATCGTTCAAAGAGAGAGGAGGATAAAAGATGATATACCTGCAACTATTTATCGCCTATCTGAAAATCGGCTTTTTCGGCTTTGGTGGCGGATATGCAATGCTCTCGCTTATTCAGAGCATAATCGTCGAGCAGTATGCGTGGATAACCCCTTCACAATTTGCCGATATTGTCGCCATATCGCAGATGACACCCGGCCCGATTGCTATCAACTCCGCAACATATATCGGCTACACCGTAGCAGGCTTTTGGGGCTCGGTAGTCGCAACGGTGGCTGTATGTATGCCATCGCTTACAATTATGCTGGCAATTACCCGATTTGTGATACATCTGCGCAACAACATCTACCTCAAAGGGGTGTTGGCAGCAATGAAACCTATGGTTGTAGGTATGATTGGTGCAGCAGCCATTATGTTGATGACCCCCGCAAAAGATGGCACTACAAACTTTGAAGATTGGAGAAGTTGGGCAATTTTCGCAGCTGCAATGTTGGCAAGCTATCGACGCATAAACCCAATCTTAATCGTCGCTGTGTCAGCAATTTTGGGTGTCGCTATATACTACCTGTAAGCAGAGCCAAAACAACCGCCACTGCTGCAAAGGCTATAAGTATCAAAATAGCCATTCCGAAGCAACCAAGCGTTTGACCAAGACAGCCATACTCAACCTCGCCGCTCTCTTTACGGTCGGACAAAAGTACCAAAATCAAGCCCACAAGAGGTGTAAACAGCAACGAGAGCAGAAATGCCCATCCAAAACCGATATTGCGACGTGCCCCCAACATTCCGACAAGCACCGCCAAAAGTGTGTCGCTGAAAAGTCCGAATAAAATCAATGCGAGT
>JAFVXS010000137.1 GCA_017501025.1 Alistipes sp. | reverse complement strand
GGCAGAGGACCCAGAGCGTGTTGATGCTGCTCGTGAGTTGATGGCAGCATATCGTGCTGCTTGGCCAACAGCCGAGGAGTGCTTCTTCCAGGAGTTGAAAGAGGGTTCGCAATATATTGTAAATTGTGGTTTCGTTCACGGTGTCGCAACACGTGTTCGTCCACGCGAGCAGTAGGCAGTAGTAGATGTGGCAGGTTTGAGTTTTGCCACAGTAGAATGATGATACAACGCACAATAAAATATGCATTGGTAGCACTCCTTTTTGCGGGGGGTGCTATCTTGCTTTCATCGTGCGACAATACACAAAAGCCGAAAGAGGAGTCATTGGAGGGTGTTTTGAGCGAACAGAGCGAAAATCTCGCCATCGTTGTATCCGAAAACGGACGACGCTCCTATCGCTTCTTCACTCCGCTGTTGGAGGGCTATACGCTCGGACGTGACCCATATCGTGAGTTCCGCCGAGGTATAAAGATTGTCACTTATCAGGACGATTCGCTGACCTCGGTGAATGCAACTCTTACGGCAAACTATGCGATTTATTACGAAAAGCGAAGTCTTTGGGAGGCGAAGGGCGATGTTGTGATTGTCAAACACGACAGCACCAAGATATTTACACAGCAACTCTTTTGGGACTCGGTGACAAAACGTATATACTCGAATGTTGATACAAAAATCGAAACGCTGACCGATACACACTTCTGCGAAGGTTTCGAGTCGGATGAGGAGATGAACGAGTTGTCGTTCCGTCGCTGGAAGGGTAAGGTGCAGATGGATGAGAGTATGATGACCCCAAAGGACTCTGTGGCTGACAATTCGGTTGAGACTCCGAAGGAGGAGCCTGCCGAAAAGCCGGAGCCACTGCCAAGCCGCGAGACGGTCGAGAAAAAGAGAGCAAACAGAGCGAAAACTCTTGGTAAGTCTGATGATGGCGGTAAAAGGGCAGTAGTCCGTAAAACCGGAGAGGCGAGCCGTCGGGAGATATCCCGCATAGAGTAGAGCGATTGCTGAATGTGGCATAGTTTAGAGTACAGATAGTTGAATTTATAAAGCAGAGATAATGATATCGATAGAGTCGTTGGCGATTATAGTCATAATGTTGATTTTGTCGGCATTCTTTTCGGGTATGGAGTTGGCGTTTTTGAACAAAAACCGACTCAAACTCGAAATAGACCGCAAGCAGAGCCGTCTATTCAACTTTGTGTCAAATCTCTTCTCGCGTAATCAGGGACAATATATCACTACGATACTTGTCGGCAACAATATCACATTGGTAATCTATTCGATGTGTATGTCGCAGGTCATCAGAGGTGTTGCGGCTCTTTGTGGATGGACTTCGGTTTACGAAAACGGCTCGTTTATATTGGAAACGATTGTGCCGACGATAATCGTGATATTTGTAGCGGAGTATCTGCCAAAATCCATTGTCCGCAATAACCCGAACTTCTACTATCGATTTTTCTCACCAATTCTGTTCGTTTTCTATCTGATACTCTATCCGATAGCACGCTTTACGACTATGCTTTCGTACGGAATTATACGTATGTTTGGTGGTCGCCCTAAACGAGTTGAGGAGCAGGTGGTATTCGATAAGAGTGACCTTGAAAGTCTTTTGGATGCCAACAACAGCGAGCAGAACGACGATGCCGACACCGAGACAAAGATGTTCCAAAATGCACTCGATTTTGCCGATTTGAGGGTGCGTGACTGTATGGTTTCGCGTGTCGATGTCGAGGCGGTCGATATTGATGAGACGACTATCGAACAGCTTGTCGGTAGGTTTGTCGAGTCGAGGTATTCGCGAATTTTCGTATGGCGTGACTCGATAGACAATATCATCGGCTATGTCAATTCCAAGAGTATCTTCAATCGTCCGAACAGTATAGAGGAGGTCTTAATGAAGGTCGATTATGTGGCGGAGACCTTGCCTTTGCAGGAGATGCTGACCCAATTTATCAAACACAAGAGCAATGTTGCCGTAGTGATTGACGAGTTTGGAGGTACGGCTGGCATAATCTCGTTGGAGGATGTTTTGGAGCAGATTTTTGGCGAAATCGAAGACGAACACGACGACGATACCGAGTTGATAGAGAAGGTTGTAGGCGATGATGAGTATGTCTTTTCGTGCCGTTTGGAGGTTGATTACCTCAACTCGAAATATGGCTTAAATATCGTGGAGAGCGATGAGTATGATACTTTGGCGGGCTACATTATATCTCGTTACGAGGAGTTGCCGACGGCGGGTACAGAGATGATATTTGACGGTTTGTATATCAAAATTTTGCAGACAACCCGCTCGCGAATAGAGTTAGCACGTGTAAAGTGTGTAAAAAATAATAAAAAAGGGTAGGAGTTTGCGATAAAATTACTACCTTTGGAGGTTAAAAAAGCAAATTATAAT
>JAFVXS010000136.1 GCA_017501025.1 Alistipes sp. | reverse complement strand
TGGGTATCGAGCGTGTGAAGGTTAAAAATGGTCTGATGATAGTGCGTTTTGTCGCCGACGGAAACTCTCCGCTCTATCGCAGTGATGCGTTTATGGAGATGCTGCGACGAGTTACCGAACAACCTCATCGCTTTGTGTTGAAGCAGTTGGGTGAACAGCTGGCGATGACCGTGCGAGGTGTTGAGTCGGTGCGTGCAGCGGTTGAAGTTTTGCAAAAATTGGCGGAGTAGTATAGCGTGATGTGTGCGATTAAGATATGTTAAGTGTATGCAGGAGTACAATTTAATAATAGACGAAGGCAATAGTTTTGCGAAAATTGCCGTTATAGATAAAAAAGAGAGTTGCGTAGTACGAGAGTGGGTCGAGCCGCTCTTCAATAACGCACTTTTGGAGGAGATTATTGCCGAGAACGGAGAGCCAAAAGCCGCAATTGTATCGAGTGTGCGAGGCAATGCTGCCGAATATGCAGCGATGTTGCAACGTGCAGGAATTGAAAGAGTTGTGGAGTTCGGTAAGGAGTTGTTTTTACCGATGGATTTGTGCTACGAACGTCAGCAGATAGGCAGCGACCGTATAGCGGCAGCAGTCGGAGCAGTTGCACGTTTTGGTCGTGAGTGCGAGATGTTGATTATCGATATCGGCAGTGCAATCACGATTGACCGCATCGTAAACGGAACTTTTGTCGGGGGCAATATCTCGCTTGGCGTAGATATGCGATTCAAGGCTCTTTGCAATTTTACAAAAGCTCTGCCCGATTTGACGAGTGATGGTGTGAAAAATTTGACGGATGTGCCATTTCCGACATTGGGCAAAACAACTGCCGATGCGATGAAATTGGGAGTATTTCAGGGAGTTTTTTACGAAGTAAAGGGTTATATTGACCACTATTTTGAAAAAAATAACGATTTACGCATAATTTTTATCGGTGGAGGTGCCGAATATTTTGTTAATCGAATTAAAAATGCGATATTTGCGGGTCGCAATTTAATGTTTTTGGGACTAAACGAAATTTTAGAGTATAATGCAACACGTTAAACATATCCTTTTATCGCTACTGTTTACAGTAGTATTGTTGTTGAATCAGGGTATTGCCTCTGCACAGGAGTCATCCATCAATGCCTATTCGCCATATACGATGTATGGTGTCGGAGAGTTGGGTGTTATGGGTAATGCAATCAATCGCTCTATGGGAGGTGTCGGCGTGGCTTGGCGTAGCAGCCAAATGGTGAGTATGCTCAACCCGGCAGGTTATAGTGCTACAATGCCGAAGAGTTTTATACTCGATGTCAGTGTTGAGGGTAGTTTCGTGGAGAACCAACAGAATAAGTATGATGCCGCAGGCAACTTCATAAAGACCGCAAGAAGCCCACGCAATTCGATAAATGTTCGTGAGGTAGCCGTTCAGTTCCCTATTACGAAGGGCTTGGGTATGGGTTTGAGCCTTATGCCTTATGGCAGCGTTGGTTATAATATGCTCTCTTACGAGCAGAGCGAGGATAGTTGGGCTACGGTAGGTAACGTGCTCTATGCTTACGAGGGCGATGGCGACCTGACGGAGGTAAAACTCGGTATTGGTTGGGAGCCTATCCGCAATCTCTCGTTCGGTATCGCTGCAAAGTATTTCTGGGGACATATCTCAAAGAGCTACGCATCGATGGTGTCGAACGACTATGTTGGCGTTGGTAGTTTTGTTTCGACAGTAGGTACAGATGAATTTTCGGTATCGAGCTTCAAATTTCAGTTGGGTGTGCAGTGGAGTGTTATTGCCGACCAGAAACGAATGCTGACTGTTGGTGCAACCTACGACTTTGGTGGCCCGCTCAATCCAAAAGTATATAAGAGTGTGGTTATAAACGATATCCTTGCAACGGAGGTTGTCGGCTCGGACTCGAAAGGCGAGATGCGTCTGCCACATACGGTAAATCTCGGTGCGATGTATCAGGATAGCCGATTCTCGGCAGGTCTCGATTATGAGTATCAGAGTTGGGGTGGCGACGATGCATTCTATACGGAGGAGACCTACAATAAGATGAGCGTAGGTTATGTCGATACACACACCGTTAAGATGGGTTTTGAATATACACCTAACCGTTTCGATGTTCGTCGCTATCTGCGTCGAGTTGCCTATCGTGTAGGTGCTCGTTACGGCAACTACTATCAGTCGTTTGCCGGTCAAACGGTTACACAATATGCCATCACGGCAGGTTTTGGATTTCCGCTTCGATTTATGGGAGCAACGAGTATAGATGTGGGAGTTGAGTTTGGTAGTCGTGGCTCGTTATCTTCGGTGAAGACGGCAGAGATGTCTCAACGCATAGGCTTAATACGTCAGAACTACTTTAAGGTTTCGTTGGGATTGTCGCTCTTTGGTGAGGACTATTGGTTCGTTCGTCCGAAAATCGATTAGTTAAATTCTGTTCGAAAACTTAATAAAATTTATAGAATAATGAAAAGAGTAAAATTTTTGCTATTAGCTTTTGTCTCGGTAGTAGCTTTTTCGGCTACTGCACAGGACGATTTTAGTGACCCGCGTTTTGCAAAGTGGGGCGAAACACCTGAACAGCGTAAGGCTAACATCCTTGCGAGCCAGTATTTGAAAGAGGAGACGCAGAACCGTCACTTCGGAGAGGCTGCACGCAACTTGCAGCTTTTGTTGCAGAACTGTCCTGCTGCATCGGAGAATATCTATGTAAATGGTGTGAAACTTTACAAGGATAAGGTTAATCGTGCAGAGTCGATGGCAGAGCGTAACGTATATGTTGACTCGATTCTTTATCTCTATGATGTTCGTATGGAGCACTTTGCAAACCACCCAAAGCGTGGTCGCGTATATCTGTTGGAGCGTAAGGCTCGTGAGTTGCTTACCTATCGTCCAAGTGACCGTGAGGGTGTTCGCGAACTCTTCGAAGAGGTTATCGCTGCACAAGCTGCAATCAACAGCGTTAATCCGGAGGTTGTTGCCATCTACTTCAAGAACTTGTGCGACGACTATGCACAGGACTTGGTTGATGCAATGCAGATTGTTACTGCATACGATGAGAATGCAAAGTATTTCGAGAATATCTCGGAGGAGGCTATGCCATTCAAGGCACAGTTCGAGGATTGTTTCAGTATGAGTGGTGCTGCTTCGTGCGAGAACCTCGAAGCTATCTTCTCGAAGAAGTTGGAGGCAGATCCTAATAATGTCGATTTGTTGAGCAAGACCTTTGCGCTTCTCTTCAAGGCATCTTGCACATCGCCGTTTGCTATCAATGTTGCCGAGCGTCTCTATGTAGCACAACCTTCGGCTGATATTGCAATGCACCTTGCAAAGACCTTCCAGGATCAGAAGAATTTTGATGGTGCAAGCAAGTATTTGCGTGAGGCTTTGGCTGTTGAGCAGGATGTTGCAAAGCGTGAGAGCCTTTTGATTCGTATCGGTATGTTGGAGATGACCCAGAACGATTTTGCAGAGGCTGTTGAGGCTCATTGAGTTTGAGGCTTTCTTC
>JAFVXS010000135.1 GCA_017501025.1 Alistipes sp. | reverse complement strand
GCAAAGGCAAATGGCTACGAGGTAGTGATGATTGCCGACCACGGTAACGCCGACAATGCAATCAATGCTGACGGTACACCTAATACGGCACACTCTCTCAATCCGGTACCTATCGTAGTAGTATCGGAGCGAGTTGCAAAGGTTGATTCGGGTATCTTGGCAGATGTCGCTCCTACGGTTTTGGCTCTGATGGGATTGGAGCAGCCAAAGGAGATGTCGGGTCATTCGCTCGTGACATTGAAGTAGCAGGGTGGACTATTCGTCCTATTGTTTTGCCGTCTAATGCAAGTTAGACGGCATTTTTTTGGAATTTTGGCGAGAATAGAGTACTTTTGCGAATTGCTTATGGTTAGTTAATTTATATATAAGGTATGTTAAGCAGACAAATTGCCGCAAAATTACAGGAGTACGAAACCCCTTTTTATCTCTACGATGTTGCACTTTTGCGTCAGACTTTGGAGAGTCTGATGTCAATTGCTTCGAAGTATGATTATAAAATTCACTATGCAATCAAAGCCAACTACGATGCTCGCCTTTTGCAGATTATTCGTGAGTATGGCGTAGGTATCGACTGTGCAAGCGGTAACGAGTTGCGTTGTGCTATCGAGGCAGGTTTCGACCCTAAACAGATAGTATATGCGGGTGTCGGCAAACGCGATAAAGAGATTCGCTATGCTATTGAACAGGGCATTTTGGCGATAAACTGCGAGTCTATCGAGGAGTTGCATCTTGTAAATGAGTTGGCAGGCGAAGCGGGTCGTGTGGTGTCGGTTGCATTGCGTGTCAATCCCGATATCGACCCAAAGACCAACCACTGTATCGATACGGGTCAGGCCGATAGTAAATTTGGTATTTCGTATGAGGAGATTCTCTCGCAAGTTGATGATATTAAGTCGCTTATGAATATTCAGGTTATCGGTATGCACATTCATATCGGTTCCCAAATTCGCGAGTTGCACGTCTTCGAAAATATGTGTAATAAGGTGAATGCCATTGTCGCCAATCTGACTCAACTCGGCTTTGAGTTGGAGTTCGTCGATGTCGGAGGAGGTTTGGGTATCAACTACGATATGCCCGAAAACGAGCCTATCCCGAATTTTGCTTCGGTATTTGCCATTATCAAACAACACTTGAAGGTCGGTGCTCGTTCGGTACACTTCGAGTTTGGTCGTTCGATTGTCGGTCAGTGTGGCGAGTTGATTACAAAGGTGCTCTTCAACAAAACTACCGCTACGGGACGTCGTTTGGTGATAGTGGATGCAAGTATGACCGAACTTATCCGTCCGGCACTCTATGGCTCATATCACAATATCGAGAATATCACTTCGGAGGAGGAGCAGCGACTTAAATATACAATCGTCGGCACCGCTTGTGAATCGACCGACGTATTCGACGAAAATGTCTCCCTGCCTATCACGAAGCGTGGCGATTTGCTGACCATTAAGTCGGCAGGTGCTTACGGTATGTCGATGGCGTCGTGTTATAATCAGCACGATTTGCCGGGGGCAGTGTATAGTGACACCCTGTAAAAAAATCATTTTATGCGGTGATTTCCGCGTTATACTACAAAGAGCGAATGCTCACATACGTTCAGTATGCTGTGCTCCGCTCTTTTTGTATGCCTTGAACTCCCTCGCCTAAAATGATTTTTTTTGTGGAACTATGCGGTGATTTCCGCGTTATACTACAAAGAGAGAATGCTCACATACGTTTGGTATGCTGTGCTCCGCTCTTTTTGTATGCCTTGAACTCCCTCGCCTAAAATGATTTTTTGATAGAACTGTGCGGAGATTTCCGCGTTATACTACAAAGAGCGAATGCTCACATACGTTTGGTATGCTGTGCTCCGCTCTTTTTTATTAGTGAATTTAAGGAGTTTAAGGAGTTTAAGGAATTTAGTGAGTTTAAGGAGTTTAGGGAATTTAAGGAGTTTAAGGAGTTTAAGGAGTTTAGGGAATTTAAGGAGTTTAAGGAGTTTAAGGAATATTCTCTAAATTCTCTAAAATCCCTAATTTCCCTAACGTCCCTAACGCCTCTAACGTCCCTAACGCCTCTAATCCCCCCCTTACTCCTTACTATCCAAGTCCTCCCTAATATTTTGAGCTCTGCCATCTACCAGTCGAGTTACCGCATTATCTGCTGCCCAAGCTGTATGTGGCGATGCAAGAAGTCGATACTCATCCGCAAGGGCATAGAGTGGTGATGTGCGTAGTGGTTCTGTCGAGAATACATCGAGTGCAGCACCTGCAATACGTCGCTCATTCAGGGCTGTGGCGAGAGCCTCTTCGTTGATTATTCCGCCACGGGCAACGTTGATGATTATGGCACTCGATTTCATCTGCTCCAACTCCGTTTTGTCGATGAGATTGGCGGTTGCAGCGTTGAGTGGAGCGTGTATCGATACGATATCGCTGGTTGCAAGTAATTCATTTAGAGATAGTTGCTCGTAAGGCTCTTTTCGCGTTACCCCCGAAGTTGAGTGGTAGGTAATCGAGCAGCCAAACGCCGCTGCAAGTCGTGCCACTTCGTGTCCGATAGTTCCCAGACCGATGATACCCCAACGTTTACCTCGAAGTTGCGAAATCGAGCGTCCGAAGTGGAAAACGGTATCCATACGGGCATAGTCGCCACTCTTGAAGAAGTGGTCGTAATAGGCTACATTTCGCAGCAGGGCAAGTGCCGATGCGAGGGTTGCCTCTGCAACCGAGGTGGTCGAATATCCCGACACGTTTCGGACTTTGATACCACGTTTGGCAGCAGCCTCCAAATCGACGTTATTCATACCTGTTGCGGCTACGGCAATCAGTCGTAAATCGGGTAGTTGTGCGATGACCTCCTCCGACAAAACGACCTTATTTGAGATTACTATCTCGGCACCGTGACAATGTTCTACAACACTCTCGGGTGTGGTGTTGTAGTATCCTGTATAGTCTCCCAACTCTTTGATTGGTAATAAATTACCTCCTGCCAACGAATACTCGTCCAAAAATACTATTTTAGCCATATCAGTCTGTTGTTAGTCGTTATCTATTTGTTGTGATTGCTCTTTATCGGGAGTTGCGGTCAGGTCGCGAATTACGACCGAGGCACAACCTATTCCGAAGAGTGCAGGCATATACGATATTGTGCCTACATTCGATTTTTTGTTCTGCTCTTCGCATAGAATCATTGCCCCCTCTATTGGTGGCTCTGCCGAAAATACCGCTTTGAAACCACGTCGGATACCCATCTTATGGAGTCGTTTGCGGAGCATATGGGCAAGCGGACAGTGGTGCGTTTTTGATATGTCGCGAATCTCCATCGCCGTAGGGTCCAATTTTGCTCCTGCTCCCATCGAACTGACAATAGGGTAGCCTCTATCCAATGCACCCTTTATAAGGGCGAGTTTTGGCGAGAGGGTGTCAATGGCATCGACAACGTAGTCAAATGATTCGCTATCAAGCACTTCGTATGTCTTTTCATCCTTTACATACTCTTCTATTATGCGGAGCTGTAACGATGGGTTAATGTCGAGCAGACGTTGCGACAAAACCTCCACTTTTGAACGACCGACAGTTGAGTGAAGCGCAATAAGTTGGCGATTGATATTCGATGGACTGATATGGTCGCAGTCGGCAATCGTAAGCGAGCCGATACCTGCTCGTACCAACATCTCGGCAGCGTATGCACCTACGCCACCTACGCCGACAACCAACACCTTTGCCGCAGCCAATATTCTCATCCGCTCTTCGCCAAGCAGCAGAACGCTGCGTTCTAACCAATCTGTCATAAAACAACCCGATAAATAGTGTTTCTATGGAACAAATATACGAAACAAATCGCCAAAAAGCAAAGTCGTATAAGCAATAAATTATTTGAAACGGAGATTGCTAATTTTTTGACTCCGATATGGCGTCGGTCATAGCAGATAAAGTGCCGTTTGTGGGGAAGAGTCTTTCGAAGTTTTCGGCCACAATCTTTATGAGCTTATCCGACTCGATGCCGAGCAGTGCAGCAAGCTTTTCGTATATCTCTTCCAATGGCATATCGGATACGTCACTCTCAATGAAAATGCAGTCGAGAGGTGCGTTTCGCAACGCTTCTACTGTTTTTGGCGAGCGGAGAGTTCGCTCGCCAAACGAGAGATAATAACCACACGATATGGCACGTAGAGCCTGCTCTTTCGAGCCGATAAAACCGTGGAAAATCACTTGCGGCAACTCGAACTCCGCAAGAATTTTCATCGTCTGCTCAAATCGTCGAACGGTGTGTAGAACAACAGCTTTTTTATGGCGTTCTGCTATGGCAAGTTGTGCTCGAAACACTCGCTCTTGTTGTGCAATATCGCTCTTGCAAGTGCCATCCAATCCAATTTCGCCGATGGCATCAATCTCGCCGACCATACGCTCAATCGTTGCGATTGTCGAACTGTCCGCCGAGTCGGCATCGTAGGGATGGATACCCGCTGTTGCGATAGTGCGAAACGAACCATCACTTTTGCGATGTGTGTGTATATCTGTCGGGTGTAACATTGCCATTTAAGTTATCCGACTACAAAAATAGGAAAAATACCACTTATTTATAAATAAAGTGGTAGAAATTGTGTCACAATTGGGAAAAAAGTTGTATCTTCGCGGGCGAATTTATAAGCGAAATCTATTTTCAATTTTTATTTCACAATAACATTAACAAAAACAGTTTTAACAATGTCAAAAATCATTAAACTGTGCAAAGGTTTGGACATCAAATTGCAGGGTGAGGCAGCTCTTGCAACAACGGCTATTCCGTTGGCAGCAGAGTATGCTGTTTCACCACTCGATTTTCAGGGTGTCACTCCAAAGTTGCTGGTTCGTGAAGGTGACGCAGTTAAGGCGGGTACACCACTCTTCTTCGACAAGAAGTCTCCGGAGGTGTTGTTTACATCGCCTGTAAGCGGTACGGTATCTGCCGTAAACCGTGGAGAGAAACGTCGTATTCTCTCTGTTTGCGTTAAGGCCGATGCTGCCATTGCATACGAGGAGTTTGCTCTGTTGGATGTCGAAAAGGCAACACGCGAGGAGATTGTTGCACTTTTGCTCAAATCGGGACTGTGGACACTGCTTATTCAGCGTCCTTATGGTATTATTGCATCGCCGGCCGATACTCCGAAGTCGATTTTTGTTTCGGCATTCGATTCGGCACCGCTCGCACCGCAGTACGATTATGTACTTGCTGATGAGCAGGCTGCTTTGCAGAAGGGTTTTGATGTATTGCGTCGCTTGACCGCGGGTAAAGTACACCTCTCCTACGATGCTTGCAAAGCTGCTCCGGCTATCAAGGGTGTTGAGTTGCACGCATTTAAGGGTAAGCACCCGGCAGGTAACGTAGGTGTTCAAATTCACCACATTGACCCAATTAACAAGGGCGATAAGGTTTGGACTGTAAATTATGCAGATGTTGCCATCATCGGTCGTCTCTTCCTCACAGGTAAG
>JAFVXS010000134.1 GCA_017501025.1 Alistipes sp. | reverse complement strand
GATATAGGTCTGTGTGGTCGAGATACCCTTGACACCCAAAATGCCGTCGAAAATTGTCCGCATAAGGTGGTCGTTATCGACACAATAGAGTTTCAACATCGCATTATACGTTCCCGTAATAAAGTGAAACTCCACAACCTCGGGGATATTCTTCATCTTCTCGGCAACCGCCACACTCATCGTAGGGTCCTGAATACGGATGCTGATAAAGGCACACACGTCGAAACCCAACATCTTCGGATTGACAGTCATTCGACTACCCAAAATCACTCCCGAATCCTCCAACTTCTTGATACGCTGGTGGATTGCAGCTCCCGAAATATTGCACTCACGGGCAATCTCCAAATATGGCATTCGGGCATTTTTGACCAAAAATTTCAAAATCTTTCGGTCGATATCATCCAAAACAATCTTTGTCATAGCTATATCTGTTTCAAAGGTAACACACCTACTTCAACACGCCCAACTCGCGTCCCACCTCAACAAAGGCTGCAACGCAACGCTCCAACTGCTCGCGGGTATGTGCTGCCGAAACCTGTACACGAATACGTGCCAAACCCTTCGGAACAACCGGATAGTAGAAGCCCGTAACAAATACGCCACGCTCCTGCAATGCGGCTGCAAACTCCTGCGACAGACGTGCATCGTAGAGCATTACGGCACAAATCGCCGAGTCGGTAGGCTTAATATCGAAGCCTGCCGCAATCATCTGCGAGCGGAAGAACTCGACATTCTCAACCAATCTGTCGTGGTGTTCGTTGCTCTCGCCCAGCATCTTGAACAACTCGATACCCGCACCTACGACTGCCGGTGGCAACGAGTTCGAGAAGAGGTATGGTCGCGAACGCTGACGCAGCATATCGATAATCTCGCGACGACCCGTAGTAAAGCCACCAACAGCACCACCAAACGCCTTGCCGAGTGTGCCGGTGATGATATCGACCTCGCCACGCAGGTTGTAAAGCTCCGTAATTCCTCGTCCCGTCTTACCCAAGACACCTGCCGAGTGGCACTCATCGACCATAACCAACGCACGATACTGCTTCGCAAGGCGGCAAATCTCGTCCAACGGAGCAGCATTGCCATCCATCGAAAATACTCCATCGGTGCAGATGATACGGAAACGTTGTGCCTGTGCCCGTTTCAAACAATCCTCCAACGACTCCATATCGGCATTGGCATAGCGATAACGCACCGCCTTACAGAGTCGCACTCCATCGATAATCGAGGCGTGGTTCAAAGCGTCCGAAATAATCGCATCCTGCTCGTTGAACAACGGCTCGAAGACTCCGCCATTGGCATCGAAACAGGCAGCGTACAAAATCGTATCCTCGGTGCCAAAGTAGTCGGCAATAGCCTTTTCCAACTCCTTGTGCATATCCTGACAGCCGCAGATAAAACGAACAGATGACATTCCGTAACCACGTTCGTCCATAGCACGCTTTGCAGCCTCGATAAGACGAGCGTTGTCCGACAAGCCAAGATAGTTGTTGGCACAGAAGTTCAAGCAGGCTTTGCCTGCTACCTCGATTTCGCTGCTCTGTGGCGAGCAGATTATGCGTTCCGATTTGTAGAGTCCCGCCTCTTTGATAGCCTCAATCTCCTGTTGGAGAAATTCCTTAAAATTTCCGTACATAGTTATATCTTTTTATGTTGAAAATCAATATCTTAATGGTTAAAACACACCTTATCGCTTAAAAAGTGTAACCCCATATAGTGCAAATATATAGTTTTACCCCCGAAAATCCCAACTTTTTGACAACTTTTTGACCCTTTTAACGAAAAATTGTAAGAACGGTGGGCAGGTTTTCGAGGGCTCTGCACTCGTTTGCTGGGACATCTGGGACTTATAGGACGGCTAGGACTTTTAGGACAGCCGCTCTGCTGTTTGCTGTTTGCTGTTTGCTGCTTTGCAGCAACGGCTGTCGCCGAGGGGCGTTAGGGGCGTTAGAGGCGTTAGGGGGTCATCGGCTCTGCCGATGCGGCTGTCGCCGATAAGGTCTATTAAGGTCAATTAAGGTCTTGTAAGG
>JAFVXS010000133.1 GCA_017501025.1 Alistipes sp. | reverse complement strand
ATATGGCGAAACGTCGCCCGACTCCTCCGTAAAAAGGTTTGCGGGCTTTGGAGACAAGCGCTGTATCTCCTGCACTGCCGAACGAAACTCCTCCTCCGTGCAACCCAATCGCGATAGTAGTTTTTCGTAATGTTTTTTGACAAATTCGTCGAAGTGCTGATCGAGAATTTTGCGTGCCAAACGGCGTTGTGGTGTATCTGTTTTTTGGCTGTCGAGTTGCAGAATAAGCGATTCGCGTAGGTCTCTTGCACCGATACCTGCCGGCTCCATCTGCTGAATTATCGACAAGAGTCGTTCCAACTCCTCGATGCTGACCTCGATACCCTGCGTAAAAGCGATATCGTCCGACAACGACTGCATATCGCGTCGCAGATAGCCGTCGGAGTCGATACTTCCGATAATAAATTGTGCGATTTGGTGCTCGTCGGCTGTCAGATTGCGATAGCCGAGTTGCTCGGTCAGATACTCCTGCAACGAGCGTCCGCCCGACATCTGTACGTTGCGAGGGCGGTCATCTTTCGAGAAGTGGTTGAGGCGGGTTTTGTAGGCAGGTGTGTCATCCTCTCGGAGATACTCATCCATCGATATCTCTTTCGGAACATCTCCCTCTTCGGTGCGTTGTTCCTCTTCGAGAACGATATTCTCCTCTATCTCCTCTTTGATTCGCTGTTCGAGCAGTGCAGAGGGCAATTCCAGCAGTTTTATCATCTGAATCTGCTGGGGCGAAAGTTTCTGTTGTTGTACGAGTGCTTGTCGCTGTCCTATAAATGCCATATTCAAAGTCGATTAAAACCTCTCTTGCCCCCTCATTCGTTATGTTGGAGCCACGCACTTGCCGTTATCGGGGTCGTGCGTGGCAGGTGTAGTGACTAAAATTCGGCGTTCTTTGGTGTTCGTGGGAATGGTATCACATCGCGGATATTACCCATACCTGTCACGAACAACAACAGACGCTCAAATCCCAAACCGAAGCCCGAGTGCGGTGCCGAACCCCAACGGCGAGTGTCGAGATACCACCACATATCTTTTTCGGGGATATTCAACTCGTCGATTCTTGCACGAAGTTTGCCAAAGTCGGCCTCACGCTCCGAACCGCCGATGATTTCGCCTATTTTTGGGAACAAAACGTCCATAGCTCGTACGGTCTTGCCGTCGTCGTTCATCTTCATATAGAAGGCCTTAATCTCCTTCGGATAGTTGATGAGGATTACAGGACGCTTGAAGTGCTCCTCAACCAAGTAACGCTCGTGCTCGCTCTGCAAGTCGCAACCCCAATCGCAAGGGAACTCAAATTTGCGACCCGACTCCTGTAAAATGCGGATACCCTCGGTGTAGTCCAAACGAACAAAGTCGTTGTCGAGAACAAATTGCAGACGCTCCAACAGCTCGTTGTCCCACATCTTGTTCATAAATTCGAGGTCCTCGCGACAGTGCTCCAAGGCGTATGCAATCAGATATTTGAGGAAATCCTCTGCCAAAGCCATATTGTCCTCCAACTCGTAGAAAGCCATTTCAGGCTCAATCATCCAGAACTCTGCCAAGTGGCGTGGAGTGTTGGAGTTCTCGGCACGGAACGTAGGGCCGAACGTATAGATTTGACCCAACGACAAGGCACCGAGCTCGCCCTCCAACTGTCCCGATACGGTGAGGCTGCAAGGTTTGCCGAAGAAGTCTTGCGAGTAGTCCACCTTACCCTCTTCTGTGCGTGGAGGATTATCGACATCGAGTGTCGTTACCTGGAACATCGCTCCTGCACCTTCGCAGTCCGAAGCGGTGATAAGCGGAGTGTGGAGATAGTAGAAACCTCGGTCGTTAAAGTATTTGTGGATTGCAAATGCCATTGCGTGACGGATACGCAGTACTGCCGAGAAGGTGTTTGTGCGTGGTCGCAAGTAGGCGATATCGCGTAAAAATTCGAGCGAGTGACCCTTCTTTTGGAGAGGGTATGTTGCAGGGTCGGCTGTTCCGTAAATCTCGATAGATTCAGCCTGTACCTCTACGCCCTGACCTGCACCAAGACTCTCGACGAGCGTTCCGCTGACGGCAACACAAGCACCTGTGGTGATAGTGCGGAGCGACTCCTCGTTAATCTTTGCCAAATCGACTACAATCTGTATATTGGCAAGGCACGAGCCATCGTTAAGTGCCAAGAATGCAACATTTTTGTTTCCACGTTTTGTTCTTACCCAACCTTTGACTACCACCTGGGAGCCATATTCGGTCGATTTAAGTAATTGAGCAATCCTCATAACTATATATTTTTACAAATTTCGTATCAAAATCTTCAACCCGACAAAGTTACAAAAATATTTTTGCTTTACCCCTCTTTTTCTCTATTATTTCGTCATAGATTTCGGGTAGGTTATATCGAGGTTGAAGAGTGGGTTGCTGTTTGGTGTATGCTCTTTGGCAATAACCTGCCACATTCGCTCCACTATGTCGGGATGCTGTGCGGCAACATTCGACGTTTGACGACAATCTCCGACGATGTCGT
>JAFVXS010000132.1 GCA_017501025.1 Alistipes sp. | reverse complement strand
CAGGATTTCGGCGTTTGTGATTTGACCTGTAATTTCACCCAAGGCATCGGTTGCAGTGCGGATATCTTCGGCGATACACTCACTCCAAAATTGTTGGTCTATCGCATTTTTTGCCGTTGCAAGTGCTACATCGGTGCGTCGTAGTGCATCGTAATGGCGTGCGTTCGATACCACAGCATCACCTCTATTGATAGCCGTAGTATCATAGAAACCTACCAAACGTTTTTCGAGCATATCGATATTTGTACCGCAGCGTGCCGAAACATACAATACGCCCTCCTTGTCGTGTCGAGAGGTGGTGTCCATTTTATTTACAACCTTTATAAGGTGCTGATGTTCTGCAAGTTTTATCTTTGGGTATGGCTTGCCGTCGGGCTCTGTAACGCATATAATGACATCCGCCCGCTCTATCGCCTTATTGGTGCGGTCTATACCCATCTGTTCGAGTTGGTCATCCGTATCGTGCAGACCCGCTGTGTCGATAAAACGAAATCGGATACCATCAATTACCCGGCTCTCCTCAATCGTATCGCGTGTAGTGCCGGCAACGTCCGAAACCATTGCTCGGTCATCGCCAACCAATCGGTTGAGCAGTGTGCTTTTACCTACATTGGGCTCGCCTATAATTGCGACTCCCACACCCTCACGGATGGCATTACCCGTACGGAAAGAGCCGGCAAGGTGTCTGACAACCTCCTGTGTATGGGTGAGCATTGCATAGAGTTGCTCTCGGTCGGCAAACTCCACCTCCTCTTCGCCAAAATCGAGTTCCAACTCCAATAGCGATGTGATTTTAATAAGTTGCTGGCGCAGCTCCTCCAATGTGGACGAATATGAGCCTCGCATCTGTACTGCCGCCATCATATGTGCTGCACGTGAATCTGCTGCTATGGTATCGGCAACGGCCTCTGCTTGCGATAGGTCGATACGGCCTGCCAAAAATGCTCTCATCGAGAACTCTCCTGCTTCGGCAACCCTTGCACCGCCTCGACACAACAACGATATAATCTCCGATACGATATATCGTGAGCCGTGAGTCGAAATCTCTACCGACTCCTCGCCCGTATATGAGTGCGGAGCGTGAAAGATGGTTACCAAAACATCGTCCAGCGTGCGTTCGCCATCGACGATTGTGCCGTAGTGGGCAGTGTGTGTAGCTGCCTCACATAGCGGTTTGCGGCCTCTGAAAAAGTTGTCACACAAGGCAATTGACCCACTGCCACTGACTCGTATTAGGGCAATGGCACCACCCATAGCGGTTGCAGGTGCTACGATTATCGAATTTGTGTCGGTCATCTTATCCTCGTGGTTTTGGCTTATTGATACGCAGTTTTTGTCCCGGTCGTATAACGGTCGATTTCAATCTGTTCCACTGCATCAACTGCTTGACCGTAACACGGTTACGTCGAGCAATAACACCGAGATTGTCGCCCTTGCGTACGGTGTATGTATAGCCGACGCCTTCGGCTCGTTTTCGTTCGAGGTTTGCAGGGTTGATATACTCTTTCAGATATGTGGAGTCTTTGGCGTATATCGAATCACGCTGCATAATAAACTCGGAAGTGTTGTGCAGCGGCAATCGTAGTGCATACTGTTTGCGGGATGCAGGCACGATATCGATTTTGTACTGCGGGTTTAATATTCGCAATGTTTCGAGCGGAATATTGAGTACTGACGACACTTGTGCAAGGTGCATCACGCGATCCACCATTACCGTATCGGTAGCGATACACTCGGGGGTTGTATCGGATTCAATGCCGTGCAGGCGGTGATATGTGAAGGCGTATGCTGCTGCAATAAACTTCGGAACATACTCGCGAGTCTCTCGTGGCAACAAATCGTATATATCCCAGAATGTTTTACAGTTGTTACCGGCACGACTGATTGCACGATTTACATTTCCCGGTCCGCAGTTGTATGCTGCCAAGGCGAGTGTCCAATCATCGTAGGTGTTGTATAGGTGCTTCAAAAAACGGCACGCAGCACGAGTCGAGAGTATTATATCGCTGCGTTCATCGACCAACGAATTTATCTCCAAACCGAGGTTTTTGCCCGTAGTAGGCATAAATTGCCATAAACCTACGGCACCGCTGCGAGATACTGCTTGTGGAGAGAGGTTTGACTCGATAATCGGAAGGTATCGCAACTCGATTGGCAGACCTGCTGCCAACAACTCCTCTTCGATGATAGGAAAGCAGTATTTCGATATGGCCAATACGCGTGAAAGCGGGCTCCATCGTCCCGACAAGTAGTTTTCGATATGTTTGCGAACGATGTAGTTGTACGGCAAATGTACGGGCGACACCATATCTTGCAGACGCGAACGATACAGCGAGTCCTTATTCAGCAACTCTTCGCCTTTTTTGGCTACGGCATAGTGTTCGAACTGCTCCGAGTGGCTTTGTAGGGTTGTCATCTGCTGCCATACATCTGCAAGTGAGTCGATGACATCGGGCGATTGTACGGTTTTCAGAGTGTCGATGCGTGGTTGAAGTTTTGGCACGACCTTTATGGTATCGGTCACCGTAACCCGTACGGTGTCGTATATGATAACACGCTCCACGTTTGTTACCCTTGCACGTCGCCGACTACTTGATGCTTTGGTACTGTTGGCGTTCCCAACAAATATCATTGCCGCAAGCAGCACAATCAAATAGCGATTCATTGTAATAGCTGATTAAAATTTGAATGTTGCGTTAATTCCGACGGTTGCAGCCCCCACACCCATCATAGGGTTGTATGAATAGTCGATTACGGGCGATAAATCGACACTCAAATCGTCCGTGATATCGTAGTCGCGGAGGTGTGCATCGACGTGAGCATCAACAATTTGCAATATGTACAAACCTGCTGTGATAATTATACAGAGGTCACGATTGCGTCGATAGCTGTTTCGCAGATTTTTGAGGAATGTTGTCGAGTATCGACCGCCAAACTCGTCGGGAGAGCCTTGCGGATAGAGTTCGGGGTGATCTTCGTAGTCCTGACGCAGACGATAAGCCTTCTTAAATCGCTGATAACCTCGGTTATTCCAGTCGATACAGTAGATTGTGGTGGCAAAACCTCCCAATACAATCGGAACTCTCCAATAGCTCTTGTTATATATCTGTCCTGCACCCGGACATATTGTCGATAGGGTGGTTGCTCGGCTTACATTCGAGACATTGTTTGTCGCATAACACATTGCCGCATCGCCGATAAAATAGAGATACGAAGCTATTGTCGTAAACAAGAAGACTTGTCGCAACGTATTGTGGCGAATCATATCGCGTTGCAGCGAATTGAGATATTCGGTACGATACATACCTTTGTCGGTAATCTCGTCAAACTCTCTTTTCAGCGGGGTATATTTGTTGTGCTCGTAGAGGAACATACCGAGCGATGCACCAAGTGTTCCGTATAGTATAGGCAGTTTCCAATACTGCTTGTTGTAAATCTGTCCGAATCCCGGCATAATAGCCGAAGCGATACACACCTTTCGCAGAGCCATCGAGTCGCTGATGAATGGCTTACGGTTTGCTTTTCGCTCTATGCGACGACGCTCCTTTTCGGATAGGTGTTTCAGTGTATCCTTCTTTGGTGCATAAGCCATTGCGAGCGAGTCGTATGTTGTCATCAACTCCGGAAAGAGGGCGTTTCGCATCGTATCGGGCAACATCACCTTCATCGAGTCGTTCATCATACGGAGCGAATCGGGTGAGAGACGTCGTAACGAGTCGGATAGACGGGCAACCGTAGCGGAGTCCATCTGCATTGTACGCAGCGAATCTGCCATAGGTCGCATACCGCTACGAACAATCTCGCGATGACCGCGTAGTTGTCTGGCAAACGGGTTGTACTGTGCGTGGCCGGTGGCGATACTCGATATCGTCATAACCGCACACAGAAGTATCACACCGAACACCCTGCCTATGCCACTTCTAAACACCATCGTTACTACTTTCTTTTCGATAATTTTGCAATAAACTTATCAATATCGGCGTCGTTGTCAAAACCTATTGTGATGCGACCACCACCATTTTTGCCTCGTTTGATACTGATGTTTTGGGAGAATATACGCTCCAAATACTCTACCAAACGGGTGTAAGATTCAGGATACTCATCCTCCTCTGCTGCACTTTTGGTCTTTTGCAAACCCTTTTCGCTCAATGCACGTACATAATCTTCGGCTTGGCGTACAGACATATTGGTCTTTACGATTTTTGCAGCCACTGATAGTTGCTTGTCGTTATCGTCGAGCGACAGAAGAGCCTTTGCGTGACCCATCGATAAAACGCCATCTTTTACCAAATATTGTATCTGGTCGGGCATATCGAGCAGTCGCATATAGTTTGCAACCGTAGAGCGTTTCTTGCCCACCTTTTCGGCAAGAGCCTCCTGTGTCAAACCGCACTCATCGACCAAACGCTGCATTCCGAGAGCAATCTCTATTGCATTGAGGTCCTGACGCTGGATGTTTTCAACCAGAGCCATTGCGTGCAGGTCGTTATCCTCGACTTCGCGAATGTAGGCGGCAATGTGGGTCAGTCCCACCTGCTGTGCTGCACGCCAACGACGCTCACCGCTGATAATCGTATAGTGGTCGCCATCCTTGCGTACCGTAATAGGCTGAATAAGTCCGAGTGTGCGAATCGACTCGGCAAGTTCCGCCAAAGCCTCTTCGTCGAATTGCTGACGAGGTTGCAACGCGTTTGGCTCGATTTTGCCAATCTCTATTTCGGTAATTTGTGCTCTACTTTTTTGAGCAGCCTCTACTGCACCATCGCCGAATAGAGCATTCAGACCACGACCTAATCCCTTTTGTTTATTATTCATATCACTATCCTCTCTTTTTACGATTTCTCTTCAAAAACTCCTTTGCCAACATCAGATAGCTTTTGGCACCAATTGCAGCTGCGTCATACAACATTATAGGCTTGCCGTGTGATGGTGCTTCGCCCAGACGTACGTTTCGCTGAATTATTGTCTCGTACGCCAGCGTGCCGAAGTGCTCTTTGACTTCGGTTACAACCTGATTGTTGAGGCGGTTTCGCATATACATTGTCATCACAAAGCCCTCGATATCGAGCGATGGATTCAATCCGCTTTTGACCAACTTTATGGTGTTGAGCAACTTGCTTAAACCCTCCAAAGCGAGGTATTCGCACTGTACGGGTATCAATACCGAATCGGCTGCGGTCAGAATATTTACGGTTGTGTAGCCGAGCGACGGGGAGCAGTCGATAAACACATAATCGAAACGCTCTTTAATACTGTCGATAATCTCTTTGACAATATGGCGGCTGTTCTCCATTGTCGGAAGTTCCGATTCGGCGGCAACGAGGTCGATGCTCGATGGCATAATCCACAGATTTTTTATCTCTGCACACTGCTTTATTACCTCTTCGGCTCGACGTTTGCCTACCATACATTCGTAGGTGCCTTCCAGATTGATATCGAAGCCCAAGCCCGATGTGGCATTGGCTTGCGGGTCGGCATCTACCAACAGCACTTTTTTGCCGAGCAACGCTACCGATGCCGACAGATTTATGGCGGTTGTGGTCTTGCCTACACCACCTTTTTGATTTGCAAGAGCAACTACTTTACCCATACTTGTTTACTTTTACGGACCGAATGTCGGGGACAGTTTTGGTTGTGTTGCTGTCCCAAAATGACAAAACAATCGTGCAAATTTAATAAAATTAAATTGAAATAACATAAAGATTGTTAAAATTGACTATCTTTGTCGAAGAAAAAGCGTAATTATGGTCGATAACGATAACGAAAAGGAGTTTGAAGAGGTCGATGTGGCACCTATTGGGGAGGGGGATATGCCCGCTCTGCGAAATGGGAATAATTTTCCAAGAATTTTCGATATTTTTGTAATTCTCGGACTCTTTCTTTTTTCGCAGTTAGTGGTGAGTTTTCTTACACTTTTGTTTGGTGTCGATCTGCCTGATTTGGCGGGTGTGGACGAGTTTGATGTGGAGCATTTTATCGGCGTGCAAGTTACTCGTGGCGAGAGCTTTGCAATGATTTATCCGATATCTATGTTGGTGGCGTTTTTGTCGATAGCACTCTATGTTCGTCATCGTGACGGCGAGTGGCAGATTGTCCGCTTTTCACGCAAGGGGTTGAATCCCAATGTGATATTGGGCGGATTGGTGTGGCTTGTTTCGTCGCAAATAGTGCTCGAACCGCTGATGGAACTGCTGCCGGCCGCATCGCAACAAGGTGTGGGTCGAGGCTTCTGGGCGATTATGGTCGCAGTGGTTTTCGCACCGTTTTTTGAGGAGATAATATTCCGCGGAGTAATATTCGAATCGTTGCGTCGTCGTTGGGGTAAGTTTATGCAGACACTTATTGATGAAGGTAACAAATTGGAGAAAATTGCTAACCAGTCATCCCATGATGCAGATATCGAAGGTATTACTGGAACTATTTACGGATTGGCTGTAGAATATCTTTCGATTT
>JAFVXS010000131.1 GCA_017501025.1 Alistipes sp. | reverse complement strand
TGGTGATGGCATTTGATGAGAGGGGGCAGGCAACGAGTTATGAACGCAAAATAGAGATATGTTCTCGCTCCTATAAGATACTTACGGAGCAGGTCGGATTCAGTGCAGAAGATATTATTTTTGATGTCAATGTTCTGGCTGTTGCTACCGGTATCGAAGAGCATAATCGTTATGCCGTAGATTTTATTCGAGCCGTTGAGTACATAAAGCAGAATTTAAGCGGTGCCAAGTGTAGTGGAGGTATCAGCAACCTCTCATTTGCCTTCCGAGGTAACAACTATATTCGTGAAGCAATGTACGCCGTATTCCTATATTACGCTATTAAAGCAGGACTTGATATGGCGATAATAAACCCTTCTACAACAGTTATGTATAAGGACATACCTAACGCATTACTTGAAGTGGTTGAGGATGTTATTTTGTTCCGTCGTGCTGATGCTGCCGAGCGGTTAGCAGAAGTCGCAAAGGCATATATGAACGTCGATTTAACACCTGCCGAACAGAGCGTCTCCGATAGAAAGAACTTGCCGTTAAGTGAGCGAATTATAGCTGCTCTGCGACGAGGTGTGGATGACTATTTGGAGGATGATTTACGTGAAGCACTTGCTGTCTATCCTTCGGCAGGCTCGATTATCGAGGGGCCGCTTATGGATGGAATGTCGGCAGTTGGAGAGGCGTTTGGCGAGGGTAAGATGTTCCTTCCGCAAGTTGTGAAGAGTGCCCGAACAATGCATCGTGCTGTCGATATTTTGCGACCGTATATCGAGCAGGAGTTTGATGCGAAAGGTAGCCGCCGTTCGAATGGGCGATTTCTGTTGGCAACGGTGAAGGGCGATGTCCACGATATCGGAAAAAATATTGCAGGGGTTGTGCTGTCGTGCAACAATTTTGAGGTTATAGATTTGGGCGTGATGGTTTCGCCCGAAAAGATTGTGGAGGCAGCTCTTGCCCACGATGTCGATTTTATCGGATTGAGTGGCTTGATTACTCCGTCGCTCGATGAGATGTGCCGAACAGCCACAGCGTTGCGACGTGCAGGGGTATCAGTTCCACTATTTATTGGTGGAGCAACGACATCGGCACTGCATACAGCCTTGAAGATTGCACCTTTGTACGATGGTGTGGTGGTCTATGTTAAGGATGCATCGCAGGATCCGATTATAGCCTTGTCTCTGCTTGGAAGTGCTTCTGCAAAGGAACAAATTTTGGCGGAACAACAGGCTTTGCGTCTGCAATATGCTCAACGAGAAAGCGTTGCCGAGGATGTGGGGCTGAATAAATACTGTGCAGATTGGGGTAATTATCAGGTCGTTACTCCGCAGTTTTTGGGCGTAAAGAGTTTGTCGATATCTATTGCAGAGGTACGACCATATATAAATTGGATACATTTCTACAATTTATGGCGAGTCGGTGCCGAGAGCGAGGAGGGACGAGTATTGCGTTCGCAGGCTGAATCTCTGCTCGATGATTTTGAGAAACATTTTGAGATGGTTGCCCGAGTTGGCTTTTTTGAGGCATATGGTACCGATAATAGTATCGATATCGTAACACCGCAGGGGGATATATGCTCGCTCGAAGTGCCGCGTCAGCGATATCTTAATCGTGAAGGTGTGCGTCTTTCGCTAGCCGATTTTGTTGCACCTCGCTCAAAAGGCGATTATGTAGGTCTGTTTGCTGTTGCTGTATCGGAGCGGTTTGCGGAGGTGCTTAATGGCCTGAAATCGGGTGCGAATATCGACGAAGCTCTGCTTATGCAGAGTTTGGGCGATAGATTGGCGGAGGCTGCGAGTGAGTATCTGCATCATCTGACCCGTACAGAGCTGTGGGGATATGATAAAAATGAGCAACTATCTGTTAAAGAGATGTTTGCAGCATCATTTAAGGGTATAAGGCCTGCTGTTGGTTACCCATCTTTACCCGACCAAAAGAGTATTTTTGTGCTGAATGAACTGCTCGATTTGGGGGCTGTTGGCATTACACTTACCGAGAGTGGTGCGATGTTGCCACAGTCGGCAGTTTGCGGTCTGTATATCGCCTCGTCGGAGGCAAAATATTTTGTTGTCGAAAACGAAAATTCGACACATTCGCCAAAATAGCATCACTATATATTCATTATTTGGATATTTATGCCATTATTTTCTTCATAAAATGGCGGTGTATGCGAAAAAGTGCCAATATTTTTCGATTAAAATTTGGAATAGGCGGCTAAAATATCTATATTTGCACCGTTTATTTCCTGTTTGCTTATATAGAATAAAAATTCTAAATAAATGAATAACAATTCAATTAAAGTACAGTTTGCAGAAGAGGAGCATACCAAATATGCCGAGCAGATTTGTCAAATGATTTATGAATCGGCGTTACAGCGTGGAACGGGTATCGCCAAGCGTACACCGGAGTATGTGTCGATGAAGATTACGGGCGGCAAGGCTGTGGTGGCTATCAAAGGGGATGAGTTGGTCGGATTTAGTTATATCGAGTGTTGGGGTCACGGCGACTATGTGGCAACATCGGGTTTGATTGTAAGACCCGAATATCGTCATATGGGTTTGGCGGCACAAATCAAGGCAAAGACATTCGAATTGGCTCGCCTGCGTTTTCCTTTTGCAAAGATATTCAGTATCACTACCTCTCTGCCGGTTATGAAAATCAACAGCCGTCTGGGATATAAACCTGTCACATTCTCGGAATTGACCGACGATGACGAGTTCTGGCGTGGCTGCGAGGGGTGTTGTAACTACGATATTCTGCAACGCAACAATCGTCGAATGTGTCTGTGTACGGGAATGTTGTACGACCCTAAACAGCCGTTGAAACGACAGTCGTTTTTGTCGCCATATTTGATGATGTTAAAGAACTATTTCCGCAAAATATTCCACTTGAAGTAGAACAAAAAAATAGATAAAACTATGGAAAAAAAGAGAGTTGTACTTGCATTCAGCGGAGGTCTCGATACCTCGTTTTGTGTTAAGTATTTAAGCGAAGAGAAGGGCTATGAGGTTTATACCGCAATCGCCAATACGGGTGGTTTCGGTGCTGCCGAATTGGCTTCGATTGAGGAGTGTGCCTATCGTTTGGGAGCAGCTAAACACGCTACATTGGATATCGAACAGGAGTACTACGAGAAGAGTATTCGCTATATGGTATATGGTAATGTGTTGCGTAACGGAACATATCCTATTTCGGTCTCGTCCGAGCGTATTTTTCAGGCAATTGCAATTATCGAGTATGCAAAGAGTGTTGGTGCCGATTGTGTAGCACACGGCTCGACAGGTGCAGGTAACGATCAGGTGCGATTTGATTTGACATTCCAGATTTTGGCTCCAAATATCGAGATTATCACACCTACGCGTGATATGACTTTGACTCGCGAATATGAGATAGAGTATCTTAAAAAGTGTGGTTACGAGGCAGATTTTACCAAAATGGAGTATTCGATTAACAAGGGACTCTGGGGAACAAGTATTGGCGGTGTTGAGACATTACACTCGGAGCAGACTCTGCCCGAGTATGCCTATCCGAGTCAGGTTGTCGAGCACGAGGAGCGAACGTTGAAACTTACGTTCGTAAAGGGCGAGATTTCGGCAGTGGATGACCACGTATTTGATAATAAAGTCGAGGCTATTCGTCATATAGAATCTATCGCATCGCGTTACGGTATTGGTCGCGATATGCATATTGGCGATA
>JAFVXS010000130.1 GCA_017501025.1 Alistipes sp. | reverse complement strand
TGGGCTGCAGGTGACAATGGTTTCCCCGTACCCACTGCCGTTCCGGCAAATACGGTTAATTTGGCTACGTTGGCAAAGACCCGTGTCAGCGTTATCGGTGACTCGATTTCGACTTTCAGTGGTTATTTGCCGACAGGTTATAACCATTTCTACCCCAAAAGCACCGTTACAAGCGCATCGCAAACCTATTGGTACAAACTTATTTACAACAAAATGAGTAACGCTACGCTCGACATGAATATCGCTTGGACAGGTAGCGTTGTGGCTCGCTCGACAGATGCCAACTACTTGGCTACCGATCACACAGCAGGTCACTGCTTCGTTGAGCGTTTTCGTGACGATGGCATGGGTAATCCCGACGTGATTCTTCTTCATGGCGGCACCAACGATTGTAGCAACCGAGGTAAGAGCATCGCACTTTACCCCGGCTATCCGACCTATGGCGGCACAGGCTACGATAGTTCTGCATGCCCGACAGAAGCACAAATTAAGACTATGTGTGATAATGCAGCAGCCCTTACCACTCGCGCAGCGATTGAAAAACTCAACGACACCACCTTCGTGGAGGCTTATATTAAACTTATATGCATGATGCACCATCGCTATCCCAAAGCAAAGGTTGTGATGATTATTGGTGATAAAATTCACGCAGGTACTCGCTTGGCTATTCAGCGTATCGCCAACAACTATGCAAGCAAGTGGGGTTACAGATGTGTGAATTTGCAGGATGCAGCGTGTGGCACGATTAGCAAAATAGCGAACGACAACACCCACCCCGACGAGGCTGGTCACGAAACGATGGCAAAATACATCTACACAAAGGTTGGCTCGTACATCGACTAATCTCCTCTGTGAGATTTAACCTATATGAGGCTGCTCAACAAGTTTGTTGAGCAGCCTCTTCTTTACAAGAATGCGTATAATAAGAGAGGGGCATGTTGCACGAAAAAGGCGGCTACAATAATTTGTAACCGCCCGATTTTTATCGTGGACCCAGAGTGGCATGATCCCACGACCTTCGGATTATGAGTCCGCTGCTCTAACCAACTGAGCTATGGGTCCGACAACTGCACCTTTCAGTGTTCAGCGTTGCAAAGATATAAAATAATTAACAATTGGCAATTGATAAGCGTGTATTATTTGATTTTTCTGCATTATTTTGTCTGTATGCAGCAAATGTGCAGCATTGCCACACCATAAAAGAAAATGGATGACTCGCTGCGTACAACTTATCACCCATTCATTTTTGGAGGTCTGAAGCGGATTCGAACCGCTGTAGACGGTTTTGCAGACCGTTGGCTAAGCCACTCACCCATCAGACCATTATCCTATTCACAAAACTCAGATTCCGACCGGTCAATACCTCGTAACCTCGTTTCGGAGTGCAAATATATATATTATTTATCTAATTTACAAAATCAAACCTCTTTTTCTTATCAAATATCATTATTTTCTCGCCCATATCAACCAATGAAGATGGGCCCGCCCCACTATTACAGCGTGGACAGGCCCATCTTTTAACAAGCGTTGCTATCTGACAACTGCTACTTGTTCTCCTTCTTCTTCATCAAGTCGTATGCAATCGGAGTTGCAACGAAGATTGACGAGAGAGTACCGATGGTAATACCGAGCAACAACGCGAAGATAAATCCGCGAATGGTCTCGCCACCGAACAAGAAGATAGCTATCAAAGTTACCAAAGTCGTTACCGAAGTATTAATCGTACGCGACAGAGTCGAGCCGATTGCATTGTTGATATTCTCACGGAATGC
>JAFVXS010000129.1 GCA_017501025.1 Alistipes sp. | reverse complement strand
GGGTAGTTAAAGGTTGTTAAGGGGTGTTAGATGTTTTTTGCCACCAACCCTACCCGACTTTACTCGACCTTACTTGACCTAAACTCTTAGGGAGATAGACATCGCTCTGCTCGTCGATCCCATCCTCTCGCCGAGGGGGATTGACAACGCTCTGCTCGTCTATCCCATCTGCTCGCCGCGGGGGCGCTGCCAAACTGCACTTCGCAAGGAGTTGATATACAACTAATTTTCTTTTTCACACCTCTTGCCCGCAAACAAGTTTGCGTCAAAGGTGTAAAAAACAAAAAGATGTCGCAATGCGACATCTCCTTGCTTCGTTTGTTTGGGTGGAAGATGGGATTCGAACCCACGACCTTCGGAACCACAATCCGTCACTCTAACCAACTGAGCTACATCCACCATTTGATTCGTACCCGAATCGGTCTGCAAATGTAATACACTTTTTATTCTCTACCAAATTTATCCCCTAAAATTTTAGAAAAATCGACAATAATTGGGGAAATTTGCCCTTAAAAGGGGCGTTTATTGAGGTTTTGCTCGATTTTATGCAGTAAACAGCCCTATTCCTTTGAGTGCCGAGCGAAAAAATTGGCAATCAAAGGTAGCACCTCCTCCGCAAAGCGATGTCCGCCGTTATGGATATATGTCTCGACGTCGTTTCCCTCTGCCGATGGATAGCGAACAACACCTCCGCTCATACTCTCTGCCTTATCGCATCCGTTTCGTATAACGGCTCGTTCTATGCACTTGTTAATGCTGCGTATCGGTACAATCTCATCCAACTCTCCACCAATGAAAAATACGGGTTTTGCAATCTGTCGTTCCACAACTCTGCCCAGAGGGTTGGCACCCGAAGCCGATGGTGCAAATGCGGCGAAAATATCGCCCCTCAAAGCCCATAAGGCGTGGGTGAATCCCGCACCATTGGAGTGCCCCATAGCGTATATTCGTTTGGTGTCAATACGATATTCTGTACAAACTTTGTGGAGTAGAGCATCAAAAAACGGAATATCCTTGCTCTCTCGTTCGACAGTTGGTAATTCCCAGCCATAACCTTTGAATATGGCACCTTCGCCCCATAATCCCTGTGGATATACAACAACTGCATCAGGCATATATTTATGTATTGCCATCCGCTTCATTGCACCATCCATAGTGCCTCTGCGTCCGTGAAATACAAAGACAAGAGGTTTCGGTGTGTTATCTTTGTCAGTCGAGCATACAACCAATGCCTGACGACGAACTCCATCAACTTCCAATTCGATGGTTTGTACAGCAGTTTGAGCCAAAATTATCTGGCAAAATGCAATCGACAGAGCGAGTAATAGCAACAATCTCTTCATTGTTAGATATGTGATTACAATATTATGATACGGCAATAAGCACCAATATCTGTGCGGCAAAAATTCTTAAAAACATTGTAAGCGGATAGACCGTGGCGTATGCCACAGCAGCACGATCTATCGATGATAGCGAGTTTGCGTATGCAAGTGCAGGTGGGTCGGTCATACCACCCGACAAGACTCCCATAATCGAGAAGTAGTCGAGTCGCATTATGCGTCGAGCCACTATGCCGACAATAAGCAATGGCACTACGGTAATAATCAAACCGTAGAGTATCCACCAATAACCACCACTCGACAAAGCCTCGATGAAGCCCTTGCCGGCACCCAATCCGACCGAAGCCAAAAAGAGCGAAATGCCGATTTCACGAAGCATCATATTTGCCGAGTTTGTGGTAAAGGTTACGAGCTTGAACTTTGGGCCGTATCGTGCCACCAAAATAGCAACAATCAGCGGACCTCCCGCCAAACCGAGTTTTACGGGCTGCGGAATACCCGGGATAAGGATAGGTATTGAGCCGAGCAGTACTCCGAGGAAGATTCCGATAAATATTGGCAACAGATTTGGGTGGTCCAATCGACGTACCGAGTTACCCAAAATTGCAGCCACCTGATCGAGGTCCTCTTTGCGACCTACCGTAACCACTACGTCGCCCATTTGGAGTCGCAAGCCGTATGTCGCCACAAGTTCGACACCCGCACGCACGACTCTTGTAATGGTGACGTTGTAAGTTGTTCGCAGATGTAATTCGCCGATATGTTTACCGTTAAGCGAAGACTTGGTAACTACGATGCGACGCTTTTCGAGATGAGCTTCGCCTCCCTGTTTCCACACCTTCTCGTCCATCGTAATCTGCTCGCCTATAAGCGATTGCACCAACACAACATCGGGTGAGCCGATTACTACTCGCAGAATATCGCCGAGTTGTAAAGTTGTCGAACCCGACACAATCTCTTGCTCGCCGTTGCGAATCATTCGCGATACGACAAACTCACGCTGTGTGATATTTACAATATCCTCGATACTCTTGCCGACAACTCCCTGATTAGCAACTTTCAAATCGAGCGTAATAGTGCGAGGAGCGTTGTCTTGCTGCAACGCTAACTTCTCTTTGTCGATTCGTATGCGGAAGATATAGCGTATTACGACCATCGATACGATAATGCCTATAACACCCAACGGATATGCTATTGCGTATGCCGATGCCGACAGATTGTTCGCCTCGGCTGCCGCTGCTGCATCGGTCACAATATCGGATATGGTCTGCTGGGCAGCACCAAGACCCGGTGTATTGGTAACAGCACCCGACATTACACCAACCATAGTTGTAAGCTCCTCTCCCGTAGCAATATGAATGATGTAGCAGGTTATACAACCCAAAATGACTATGGCTGTTGCAAGCAGATTGAGATGGACACCTCCCTCTTTTAGTGATGAGAAGAATGCCGGGCCCACTTGCAAACCAATAGAATAGACAAACAGAATCAGTCCGAACTCCTTAACAAAGGTGCAGGTTTTAGGGTCGATGACCATTCCGAAGTGTGACAATACAATTCCTACGAATAGTACCCAGGTGATACCGAGTGATATGGAGCCGATTTTAATACGACCCAATACCAAGCCTATGGCGATGGTCAAACCCAACACCAAGACAGAGTGAGCAACACTATCTGCAAAGAATAAGTCTGTAAACCAATTCATTTTCAAAACCTTTAATAGCGTTTGTAAAACTAAACGCTATGCCAAACACAGGGTCGCGTTTGGCATAGCATAGTGTCAATGAGGCAACCTCATTAGTCGATGATATCGAAGCCTGTGTAAGGAATCAACACCTCCGGTATGCGGATACCCTCCGGAGTCTGGTTGTTCTCCAACAACGCAGCCACGATACGAGGCAATGCCAACGAAGAACCGTTGAGTGTATGAGCCAATTGTGTCTTTTTGTTGGCGTCGCGGTAACGCAACTTCAAACGGTTAGCCTGGAACGACTCGAAGTTCGAAACCGACGAAACCTCCAACCAACGCTGTTGAGCCTCCGAATATACCTCAAAGTCGTAGGTAAGTGCAGAAGTGAACGACATATCGCCACCACACAGACGCAAAATACGGTATGGCAGACCGAGCGAGCGTACCAAAGCCTCGACGTGAGCAACCATTCCGTCCAAAGCCTCGTAAGAGTTTTGAGGAAGAGCCAACTGTACGATTTCGACTTTATCGAACTGATGCAGACGGTTCAAACCGCGAACGTCTTTACCATACGAACCAGCCTCACGACGGAAACAAGGGGTGTAGGCTGTCAATTTAACAGGGAACTCCTTCTCGTCAAGAATAACATCGCGATAGATGTTCGTAACAGGGACCTCTGCCGTAGGAACAAGGTAGAAGTTGTCGGCAGTAGCGTGATACATCTGACCCTCTTTGTCTGGCAACTGTCCTGTGCCAAAACCCGAAGCCTCGTTTACCATCACAGGTGGCTCAATCTCGCGATAGCCGGCTGCGGTGTTAAAATCGAGGAAGTAGTTAATCAATGCACGTTGCAGACGAGCACCCTTGCCTTTGTAAACAGGGAAACCTGCACCGGTCAATTTAACTCCGAGATCGAAATCGATGATATCGTATTTGCGGGCCAACTCCCAGTGTGGAAGCGGATTTTCAGGCAAAGTGGTGTAGTTCTCGTCAATCTTCACTACGAGGTTGTCCTCGGCAGTTTTACCTTCGGGAACAATCTCGGCCGGGAAGTTTGGCAACAACACAATCTGCGACTGCAACTCTGCCGAAATCTGCTCGTGCTCTGCTGCAAGTTCGGTCGAACGGGTTTTGAGTTGAGCAACCTCTGCTTTGCGGAGTTCTGCCTCTTCGCGACGACCCTGACCCATCAGCATACCAATCTCTTTGGCGGCACGATTCTGTTGAGCAAGCGTATTATCCAACTCTACTTGCAGAGCTTTGCGCTGGTCGTCCAACGCTTCGATTTTGGCGATAATAGGTGCTGCATCGACACCCTTTTTTGCAAGACGTGCAATAGCCGCCTCTTTGTCGCCACGTAGTTGTTGTAATGTAAGCATTTTACTATATTTTTTGTTGTTTTGAATCCGAATGGATGAATAGTCCGACAAAAGTACAAAAAAAAGTGGATATATTGCACCTCTCGGCAAGTAAGATTTCGTTTTCCTGCAAAAATTACTACCTTTGTAGCATAAACCTGATATCGATGAGAGCTCTCGAACTGCTTGCTCCTGCAAAAAATTACGAAATCGCTGTCGATGCCATCGACTGCGGAGCCGATGCTGTTTATATGGGTGCAGCGTCGTTTGGGGCACGTGCAGCAGCGACAAATAGAATCGAGGATATTGCCCGTACGGTTGAGTATGCACATCGCTACGGAGTGCGAGTCTATGCAACACTCAATACACTGCTGTTCGATGATGAGTTATCCGCAGCACAACGTCAGGCAGAACAGTTGGTCGATGTTGGTGTGGATGCCCTTATTGTGCAGGATATGGCATATTGTGCGATGGGCTTAAACGTGCCGCTTCACGCCTCTACGCAGTGTGCTTTGCGAGATGCAGAGAAGGTCAGGTTTTTCGAGCAGACAGGTTTTTCGAGAGTTGTTTTGGAGCGGGCGATGTCGCTTGCCGAGATTGCTCGTGTGCGAGAGCAGACCGCAGTCGAGTTGGAGGCCTTTATTCACGGTGCAATATGTGTTTCGCATAGTGGTTGTTGTTATATGTCGCGAGCCGTTTCGTCACGTAGCGGTAATCGTGGAGAGTGTAGCCAGCCGTGTCGATTAGCATACGATTTGGTCGATGCAGATGGCTCGGTCATAATGCGGGGAAAGCACCTCTTGTCGTTGCGTGATTTGGATATGTCGTCGCATATTGGGGCTATGATTGATGCCGGTGTGACTTCGTTCAAGATAGAGGGGCGACTCAAAGAGCGTGATTATGTCCGTAATACGGTGTCGTATTATCGTCGATTGCTCGATACGGAGATTGCTCGTCGCACGGATTGTTGTCGCAGTTCGGTGGGCGAGTCACAGATTGATTTTGAGCCAAACCCGACAAAGAGTTTCTCCCGACGGGGAATGAGCTATTTTGCCGACGGAAAGCGTGTCGGAGTGGCCTCGTTTGATACTCCGAAGTCGTTTGGCGAGTTGTTGGGACGTGTTGTCGAGGTGCGAGCTATGCGTATTAGGTTGGATACACAGTGCGAAGTTTCGTCGGGTGACGGACTCTGTTATATATCCGACGGTGCTCTGCTCGGGACGAATGTCAATAGAGTGGATGGCAATTGGATAGAGTTGAATCGTGCCGAGGGGTTGTCTGTCGGCACGGAGATATACCGCAACTTTGATAGACGTTTTACATCGGCGGTGGAGTCTTGCCGTATCAAACGAACTATCGAGGTCGATATGATGCTGAATTGCACTTCCGAAAAGATTTCGCTTACGGCGGTGGATGTTGAGGGTAATCGTGCAGAGGCAGCAATTGAAGGCACATTTGATGAACCTCGTTCCGTATCGAAAATGCACGAAGTGGCAGCATCGCAGTTGGCAAAGTGCGGCGATACGATATTCCGCCTACGGAAGTTCGAGGTTGGAGATTTGCGTTTTGTTCAGGCATCGATCTTGGCAGCGTTACGTCGTCAGGTGCTGTCGCGTTTGGAACAGGTGCGTTTGGAAAATTATCGTCGCGAAGAGCCGTTCCGAGAGAGCACAGATGCGCGCTATCCGCAGCAGCAACTTACGGCATACGATAATGTTACCAACCGCTTGGCTCGTCAATTTTATGAGCGTCACGGTGTCACAACCATAGAGCCGCCTTTGGAGTTGAGTGGCACGATGGAGGGATATGCGGTGATGACGACCGACTACTGCATCCGACGAGAGATTGGCGAATGTCTTCGGGAACGTCCGACGCTCAAAGACGAACTGTTTTTGGTGCGAGGAAGCCGACGATATGCGTTGGAGTTTGACTGCAAGGAGTGTCGGATGCGGGTTGTACCGAGAGATAACGGATAGAAACATAGGATAGAGATATGAATATTACCCCTGATTTTAAGAATTACGAGTTGATAGATTCGGGCGATGGCGAGAAGTTGGAACGTTTCGGACGCTACACGTTGCGTCGTCCCGAGCCACAAGCAATATGGCGTAAAAGTTTGTCGGAGGAGGAGTGGCAACGACGTGCCGATGCATCGTTTTTGCGTAGTGACCGTAGCGAGGAGCGTGGCGAGTGGCATCTGAAACCCTCGATGCCCGATCGTTGGATGGTGGCGTATCGTTATGGCGATATGCACCTGACTATGCGTTTGGCACTCACATCGTTCAAACACGTGGGAATATTTCCGGAGCAGGCGGCAAATTGGAATTTTATATACGACGCCTGTCGTCAGCACCAAAATCCGAAGGTGTTGAATTTGTTTGCCTATACGGGTGGTGCTTCGCTGGCTGCAAGGGCGGGTGGTGCTGCGGTTACGCACGTCGATTCGGTAAAGCAGGTTGTGACGTGGTCGCGTGAAAATATGGAGTTGAGTCACCTCGATTCGATACGTTGGATTGTCGAAGATGCAATGAAGTTTGTGCAGCGTGAACTACGTCGAGGAAGTTGCTACGATGGCATAATTCTCGACCCTCCCGCTTATGGTCGTGGAGCCAATGGCGAGAAGTGGGTTTTGGAGGAGCATATCGCGGCGATGTTGGAGGCGTGCAGTCGTCTGCTCGCACCTAAAAACTCGTTTTTGGTGTTGAATCTCTACTCGATGGGTTTGTCATCGACTTTGGCTCGTACGGCAGTACGTCAGGCATTCGGAACGCCGGCATTTGAGGAGTGTGGCGAATTGTATTTTGAGGATGGCAGTTCGAAG
>JAFVXS010000128.1 GCA_017501025.1 Alistipes sp. | reverse complement strand
GCCCTTTCGCCCGATGGTGCAACACTCCTCTACACGCTCACGCGTTACAATATGGAGGAGAATCGTGGCGTTACGGTGATTGTTAGTCGTGATTTGGCAACGGGCGAAGAGAAGGAGCTGACCGACACCTCCTCGAACTCGGTGTCGCCTGTTTGGGGTGCAGATGGAAAGAGTATTTGGTTTGCTTCGAATCGTGGTGGCGAGATGCAGTTGTGGCAGATGCAGGCTGACGGCTCTCAACCTAAACAGGTGTCGAATATCGAGGGTGGTATCGAAGGTTTCGGCATTTCGCCCGATGAGCGACACATCTACTATACGCAGTTCGTACATGCCAAGGATATCAACTCGGCAGATGTTCACAAGGATATGGCGAAGTCGAAGGCTCGCATTTATGACGATTTGATGGTGCGCCATTGGGACTATTGGGATAGCGGAAAGTATCTCCATATTTTTGTTGCCGATTTGTTGGCAAATGGCGTAGGAACGGCTACCGATATTACGGGTGAGAAGTCGGCTTGGGATACTCCGCTTGCACCATATTTCGACCATGCCGAGATTGCGTGGAGCCCCGATGGTAAGCAACTCGCCTATACTTGCAAGCCTTTGACAGGTGCGGAGTATGCAGTATCTACCGACTCGGATATCTTCATCTATGACCTCGAAAGTGGCGAAACAAAGAATATATGTAAGGGCAACAAGGCGTTTGCATTCGCTGGCTACGACAAATATCCTGTATGGTCGCCAAGTGGCTCGAAGATTGCCTTTCGCTCGCAGGAACGCGCAGGAAATGAGGCGGATAAGGAGCGACTTATGGTTTGCGATTTGACCTCGGGTGAGGTTAAATATTTGACTCCAAACTTCGATTATCACGCTACAAATGTGGTGTGGTCGCAGGATGAAACAACTTTGTACTTTATCGCACCAATCGAGGCGACACATCAGATATGCAGTGTTAAGGCTGATGGTACGGGCGAAGTTGAGGTGCTGACAAAGGGCGACCACGATATCAACTCGTTTGAGATTTGCGGAGGTCGTTGTGTTGGCTCGGTGATGACAATCTCGATGGCACCCGAACTCTTTGAGTTTGACCTCACGAATGGCTCGATGACAAAACTCACGGCTGTAAACGATTTCGTCTACGACAATATCAAGATGGGCGAGGTGCAGAAGCGTTGGGTTAAGACCACCGATGGCAAAAAGATGCTCACATGGGTTATTTTGCCACCTGATTTTGATGCAACCAAGAAATATCCGACACTGCTCTATTGTCAGGGAGGTCCGCAGAGTGTTGTGTCACAATTTTGGAGTTATCGCTGGAATTTCCAATTGATGGCAGCACAGGGATATGTCGTTGTTGCTCCAAATCGCCGAGGTGTGCCATCGTTTGGTCAGGAGTGGCTTGACCAGATTTCGGGTGACTACTCGGGACAAAATATTCGCGACTATCTCTCTGCTATTGACGATGTTGCAAAGGAGAAGTGGTGTGATAAGGAGCGATTGGGCTGCGTTGGTGCATCGTATGGCGGATACTCGGTGTTCTACCTTGCCGGTCATCATCAAAAACGATTTAAGGCCTTTATCGCTCATTGCGGAATTTTTAACTTTGAGTCGATGTACGGACACACCGAGGAGATGTTCTTTGTGAACAATGACTACGGCGGAGCATATTGGGACAAGAATAATAAGACGGCGATGCGTTCCTATGCAAATTCGCCACACAAGGCGGTAGATAAGTGGGATACTCCGATACTTATCTTCACGGGCGAGAGGGACTATCGTATCCCTTATACGCAGTCGCTCGAAGCATTTACGGCTGCTCGTCTGAGAGGTATTCCTGCACGATTGGTGTCGTTCGAGAATGAGGCGCACCAAGTGTTCAAACCTCAAAACTCGTTGGTTTGGAACAGAGAGTTCTTTGGCTGGTTGGACAAATATCTTAAATAAAGAGATGGGAGCAGAATAAAACTGCTCCCATCTTCTTTGTCACCGATATAATTAAAACTCGTAGAAATATATCTTTGCCGATTTTATTTTACTCTCTTCGATGCCGTGCAACATCACATAGCCTTTGCGGTTGATGTAGCGCATACCAACGCGGTCACAGTGCGAGCCGTTGTTGTGTAGGGAGTAGAGTCTATTCTTGTCGAGAGCGATTTCAATCGTTCCTTCAAACTCAATCTCGATAGCGCAACCTCCATCTTTCGCTTTTCGGTCGGCATTAATACGAAGTGTTTGACCTTGCGCCAATGTTTTGGAATCGAGTGCAATGACCTGTGCAGGGTTATTGTCGGGATCTGGCATAAGGTTGTAGTCGGATAG
>JAFVXS010000127.1 GCA_017501025.1 Alistipes sp. | reverse complement strand
CTCGGCGGTGTACAGCCTGATGGACAGGTCCGCTCTTGAAGAGGTGGTTGCTCTGGTTGGTGCCGCTACCCGCATTGTAGAACGAGAATATACCGGCAATAAGGAGCGACGATTTGTGGTGCGATACGGTGTATGGACCTGCAAAGATGGAGCAGGCCTCGCCGTGTTCGCAGTGCGAGTTGGCAAAGAAGAGCGAATCTACGGCAGTAAAGGAGTTGCCGAGTTTCACACCTTCGCCGATGAACGAACGCACGACGATAACACCCATCTCGATACTTGCACCCTCGACAGCGATAAAGTCACGGCACTTAACATCCATACCTATTCGCACACCATTGAGCAGTGTTCCGTTTTCGAGCAGTGATGCACCCTCGATAATGACATCGTCGCCGATATTTACCTCGCGGATAAATCGAACACCGATGATGTGCGAACGTTTGCCTACATAACCTATCGAAGAGCGACGGCTCTCGGCAACTTCGTCTGCCCACGCTGTCGAGAGTTCGACGATGCGGGGACGATGGCGATACATAGCCGTAACATAGGCGGTCTGTGCGGTCATCTGTTCGTGAATACGCACCGTTCGGCCGCCATTCTCGTTTACCGTAGCTACATCTACGCCGTTGCCGAAGGTCGATGATTGGCGACACTCCATACGGACGGTCGAGATAACGTGTGCATCGGCTCCGATATGGTAGTTTATGATTGTCGAATCGAAGAGATAGGCTCCACTCTCGATAAAGATATCGCCACCAAAGCGACAACTGCGGACGTGTTCGATACGGAACGGGTCGGCAACTTTTACACGCGACCAATCTTCGGACCACGAACCTGCAATGGTCAGTTCGCGAATCTCGTCGATTGTTAAATTTCTGAATTTTACTTCGTTATTCATAACTGTATCTGTTTTTTTGTTCGATTCTACTTTGTCAGAAAACCCCCACGCTTCAAAAGTGGCTCGGCATCGGCAACCGAACGACAGCACCAGCGATAGAGCGTGTTGCGTTGCTCGGCATACGGTAGTTGCCATTGGGCGACATCCTGACGTACTCGCTGCGAGAGCATATAGGTAATGATTGCAGCACACGCCGAGACATTAAGACTCTCGACCATACCCTCCATAGGGATACGCAGAAACGCATCCGCCTCGGCAAATACTTCGTCCGAAATACCGCTCTTTTCGGTGCCGAGGACTATGGCAAATCGTCCGGCGGTCACGTCGAATGTTTCGGGTGTGCAACTCTCCTTGTGGGGAGTGGTTGCCACTATGCGGTAGCCATTGCTTCGCAACGCTGCGATGCAGTCGGCAGTCGAGCGGTGCTGGTGAATATCGACCCACTTGTCGGTGCCTCGTACGATGTTGATATTCGGGTTGAATGCACAGAGTGTCTCAATGGTGTGGAGTTGGCTGATGCCGAAAGCCTCGCAGTGGCGTACCAATGCACTCGCATTTTGCGGATGAAACATATTCTCCGCCACTATGGTCATATAGTCGGTGCGACGTTCGATGGTACGGCAAAGCGTCGCAAATCGCTCCTCGGTCATAAATTGGGCGAGGTAGTCGATGCGAGCATTGAGCTCGTCGGTAGTCAATCTATTTTCGATATTTGTCATCTTCATCCATAATTTTTAGGTAACTCTCGTACCGAGAGAAGGCTATTTCGCCACGTTCGACAGCCGCCTGCACAGCACAACCGGGCTCGTGGAGGTGGGTGCAGTTGTAGAATCGGCACTCGCCTGCCGAGCGTAGCATCTCGGGGAAGTAGTGCCACAACTCGCTATTCTCGATATCGATGAGTCCGAAACCCTTTATGCCCGGGGTGTCGATTACCGAGCCTATGCCCTCGATGCGGTAGAGCGTCGAGTAGGTTGTAGTGTGTCGCCCTTTGTGGAACGACTCGGATATCGCACCTGTTCGCACGTTGGCGGTCGGGTCTATCGCTCTAATCAGAGTCGATTTGCCTACGCCCGAATTGCCCGAAAGCAGCGTTGTTCGCCCCTTCATTCGCGACACGACCTCCTCTACGCCTTTGCCTGTCAGGGCTGCAATCTCGATTACTTCGTAGCCCGCTGCCTCGTATATTCGACGGAACTCCTCGACTTGGTCACGGCAATCAGTCATAAGGTCGATTTTGGCGAGCAGGATTGTTGCAGGAATCTTGTACGCCTCGCACGTCACCAAAAAGCGGTCCAAAAATTCGAGTGGTGTAGCGGGCTCTTGGAGTGTTACGACCACCATCGCAAGGTCTATATTTGCGGCGATGATGTGCGACTCCTTCGAGAGGTTTGAGGCTCGACGAATGATGTAGTTCTGTCGTGGTTTGATATCGCAGATTGCCCACTCTCCCGCCTCGTTCTGCTCGATGACGACTCTGTCGCCGACAACTACGGGATTGGTGGAGCGTACACCACGCAGTCGCAGACGACCACGAATACGACACTCGATTACGGTGTCGCCATCGAGGACATCATACCAGCTCCCCGTAGCACGAATAACCAACCCCTCACGCATCATACGGCAACACTTTTGAATGCATCGAGACTCTGCAACACATAGTCGGATATCTGTCGTACTGTGTGGAACGTCATCGATGCGTCGAGATACTCTTTGTCGATAAGGTTAATAGCCTCGTTGAGGTGCCAAAAAGCGGCATATATCACACTCAACACCACTCCGTATTTGAGCAGTGAGAGTGCTATTCCAAGCAGCGTGTTCAACGCACCCAACCCAACTGCCGAGAACAACCCTCCGAGCAGCTTGGCAAGGAGTGTTGCAGCGATGAGCGATGCGAGAAATATCACTATAAATCCGGCAATACGGGCATACTGTTCGTTGATTTTCAGCATACTGCCCACCTCATTGCCATATTTCGATGCGAGGTAGATTCCCACCACGATACCGCCTATCGAGAGCAGTTGCGAAATAAAACCGTTTCGCCATCCGCCGACTATCGCAATAATAGCAAATACTGCCGTAAAAATGTCAAATGCGTTCATAAAAAAGCAAATTCACCTCCAAAATGGAGGATATTCATTGCGAAGTTACGCTTTTTTTTCGACAAATTCCTATATTTGCACTATAAACCGAACAAATTTTTGAAAAAAAGTATGCGACAACTACGATATACACTCCTGTTAGTGGCGACCCTGTTGCTCTTTGGCAATGTTGAGGCACGTCAGATTTTTAATCTGAATAATGGTTGGAGATTCTTCTTCACGAGCGAAAATTCGAGCGATGAAGCCCGATATGTGCGTATTCCTCACACGTGGAGTCACGATGCAGTGTTCTCGTTGCAGAGTCATCAGTCGGCTGGCAACTATCGTCGTTCGCTCTACATCCCTGCCGAGTGGAAGGAGAAGCGTATTTACATCCGTTTTGCAGGTGTGCAGAGTGTTGCAAACCTCTTTGTCAATGGACAGCATACGGGCGAACACCGAGGAGGTTGGACCGCATTTACCTTCGATATCACCGACAAGGTTGTGTTTGGTGGCGACAATACGGTGTTGGTGATGGTGAGCAACGCCTTCAACAACGATGTTCTGCCAACTTCGACCGAGGAGAATCTCTATGGCGGTATCTATCGCGATGTGGAGTTGATAGTCACCGACCAAATAGCCGTTTCGCCTGCTTATTACGGTACCGACGGTATTATCGTGTCGCAAAAATCGGTTACGGCGGATGCAGCAGAGGGTTCGGTTGAGGTCGCTGTCAGCAGCAATACGGAGCAGATGCAGAGCATAACGCTCGACATCCTCTCGCCCGATGGATATGTTGCCGTGACAAAGAGCATAAAAACCAAAATCAATACGCCGACCGTCACAATACCTTATACGGTGCCAAATCCCGAGTTGTGGTCGCCTGCACTACCTCGCCTCTATACGATGCGTGTCTCGGTTGGTCGCGATACGGTGGCGGTGCGTACAGGTTTCAGAAATATCGCAATGGATAAATATAATCGCTTGACAATCAATGGTAAACCTTGCCGTATAAAGGGCGTAAATCTTCATCACGACCACTCTGTCGAGGCGAATGCTTTGAGCAACGAGCGTATTCGTACCGATGTGGAGACCATTCGCGATATGGGTGCCAATGCCATACGTTCGGCAACGGCACCTCACGCCCAACTGCTGTATAATATCTGCGATGAGGCGGGCGTGTTGGTGTGGGTTGATACTCCATTTACGCAGTCGCCATTTTTGAGCGATATAGCCTTTATCGACTCGCCACGTTTCCGCGAAAATGGTCTGCAACAACTGCGTGAAATCATCTTGCAGAATGCCAACCACCCATCGGTGGCTATGTGGGGTATCTTCTCGTTGTTGAGGGGTGGCTCGAAGCAGTTATTGGGCTATATTACAGAGCTTAATCGTGAGGCAAAACGTCTCGATGCATCACGTCCTACGGTGGCGTGCAGCAATCAGGATGGCGATATCAACTTTATCACCGACCTTATCGTTTGGCAGCAGAGTGTCGGCTGGGAGCGGGGCAGTGTTTCGGACTTGAAGGTTTGGCAGGAGGCTCTGACCCGCAATTGGAGTCATTTGCACTCGGCTATCGCCTACGGCGAGGGTGGTACTATTGGCGAGTACAACGAGGACCTTGTGAAGCGAACTTCGAGCCAACACCGTATTCCGGAGAGTTGGCAACGTCGCTTCCACGAAGGCTATGTAAAGCATATCGAGGATGGTGTGTTTTGGGGTGTTTGGCTCAATTCGATGTTCGATTTCGGCTCTGTTCGCTATCGTGCAGCGGTGCGAAATTCGGGACTTGTGGCGTTTGACCACACACAGCGAAAGGATGCCTTCTACCTCTATCGAACATTGTGGAATACACAAAGCCCGACACTGCACATCGTGGGTCGAAATCGTCGTGTACGCAGCAACCCTCGACAGGCTCTGTCGCTATACTCGTCGTATGGACAACCGACTATGTTGCTCAATGGCGACACGTTGCGTCTGCACCAGATGTCGAAGGCCCATTTTGTGACCGATACACTGACACTGCCACGCATAAGCCGTGTGGTGGCGATAACTCCGCAACAGCGTGATTCAGTTGAGATTACAATAGGAAACTATGTTGAAAAAGAGCCGTTGGTACGATAGCGATATACTACCCCTCGGCAACGTATAAATCGACTTAAATAAATTGGAAAATATGGGAAATCTACAAGCTGACAATCGAGTTGTGTGGGTGGATTGGATGCGTGTTGCAGCCTGCTTTATGGTGATTATTGTACACTCAATCGAGCCCTTCTATTTGGGAGGCAAGGGAGCGTTGGTGCTTACCGAGAGCGAT
>JAFVXS010000018.1 GCA_017501025.1 Alistipes sp. | reverse complement strand
GCTCGAAGATAGATGTTCACGCAGGCGATATCGTTTCGACACACGTGGAGTTGAATAAGGATTTGAGCAAGTTTGCTGCCGAGATTCACGCCAAAGGTGCAATGTTTGGTGTTGTTGTCAATCCCGATACACCTGTCGAGTCGGTTGCTCCGCATATGGAATATACCGATATGGTAACGCTGATGCTTGTTCATCCGGGTTTTTCGGGTGCCAAACTTGTGGAGGGTATCTTGTCGAAGGTTGCCGATATGCGTAAGTGGTTGGACGAGAATGGATATTCGCACGTGCTTATCAGCGTTGATGGCAGCGTAAGTTGCGAACGTGCCGAGCTTATGGCCGGTATGGGTGCCAATGTGTTTATCGGCGGTACGGCAGGTGTATATCGCAAGGGTATGTCTTTGGACGAGTCTATTCCGTTGTTGCGTGCCGCAATCTCAAAGTAGTTGAATGGAGCGTAGGCAACGGGTCTTTGACTACCTGCAAAGTCACGGTATCGCATACGAGGTCTATGAGCACGACGAGGCTCCGACTATCGAGATAGCACGCCAATATTGGCATAAGGACGGCTCGAAACACTGCAAAAATCTCTTCTTCCGTAACCACAAAGGCAATCGTCACTATCTTGTGGTCTTTGATTGCGACAAAGAGATGGATATACACGCATTGGAGCATCGTCTGCATCAGGGTAAGCTGTCGTTCGCATCGGCAGAACGTATGCAGCGTTGGTTGGGTTTGCAGCCGGGCTCGGTTTCGCCTTTCGGATTGATAAACGATGAGGAGAACCACGTCTATCTCTTTTTGGATGCCGATTTGCAACAGTGCCCTTCGTTGAGTTTTCATCCCAACGATAATCGTGCTACGGTGGTGATTTCGCAAGAGGAGTTCCGTCGTTATTTGGGCGTGGTGGGTAACGATTATGAATTTTTAGAGATGTAAATTATGGAGAAATACGAATCGAAACAGCAGCAGATATTCAAGAGCGCGGCGACAATATTTCCTATGATTTCGGACTTCTCGCTCCTGACACCGGCTGTTGCCGACAAGGTTGAGGAGTGGAGTGCCGACCGCGACAGTTGCTCATTCAAGGTTAAGGGCTTTGTCGTAAAGTTGGTTGTTGCCGACAGGGTCGAGAATAAACATATCAAAGTTGTGCCGGGTGATGGTGGAGTGCCGGTCGATTTCAGTTTCTGGATTCAACTACACGAGGTATCTCCAACCGACACACGTATCCGTTTGGTGTTGCATGCCGAACTCAATATGATGTTGCGAATGATGGTCGGTGGCAAGATACAGAAGGGTCTCGATCAGGCTGTTGAGGCGTTGGCGACAGCGTTCAATCGAATATAGGCAGACTCTTTTGCACTGATTTTGAAAATGTAGCAAAAAAAGTGACAGGAAATTTTACGGTTTCCAAAATAAAATGTATATTTGCGGCGAAAATCGGCTTACCGATTATAGCATCGTTAGATAGGTAAATGAAATATTAACAATTAAAACAAAAAATTATTATGACAAAAGCAGATATCGTTAGTGCAATTGCTAACAAGACTGGTATCGAGAAAGTTCAGATTCAGACGGTCGTAGAGGCGTTTATGGAGGAGATAAAGGAGTCGTTGGGTAATCGCGAGAGCGTTTATCTTCGCGGTTTCGGTTCGTTTATCGTTAAGACTCGTGCAGAGAAGGTTGGCCGTATCATTTCGCGCGACACTTCGGTAACAACTGCAATCACTATCCCTGCACACGATATTCCAGCATTCAAGCCTTCGAAGGTTTTCCTTGCAAAGGTTAAATAATCGACACAAAAAGTTTTAATCATAAAAATTGTAGAATTATGCCAAACGGAAAGAAGCACAAGCGTCATAAGATGGCTACTCACAAGCGCAAGAAGCGTCTTCGTAAGGACCGTCACAAGAAGAAGTAGTCTGCCGAAAGTGGCAAATTGCTCAATGACAATAGGAAACAATAACGCTAATGGGTTGTCACGACCCCTTAGCGTTACCTATTTGTAAAGTACAACTAATTTTAATGGGAAAATCGTAATCTCGCAAATGAATCGTGAACTGATAATACACGTTACATCGACCGATATCTCTATCGCTTTGTGCGAGGATAAGGTATTGGTTGAACTTGGCAAGGATGTAGCACAGACAGGTTTTGCTGTCGGCGATATCTATCTTGGCAAGGTACGCAAGATTATGCCCGGACTTAACGCCGCGTTCATCAATATTGGCCACGAACGCGACGCTTTTATTCACTATCAGGATTTAGGAAATCACTTCCCGTCGCTCTGTAAGATTGTCGATAGTTGTCTGCCATCGCACCGTCCGCTGAAACTCGAAGCAATGAAGCTCGATGCGGGTATCGAACGTGATGGCAAGATTGGCAACTATCTGAAAGTCGGCGATTTGGTGATGACACAGGTTACCAAGGAGGCAATCTCGACCAAAGGTCCGCGTTTGACGTGCGATATATCGCTTGCGGGCCGTAATATTGTGTTGGTGCCATTCTCGTCAAAGGTCTTTATCTCGCAGAAGATTCGCTCAAACGACGATAAGAAACGTCTGCGTCGTGTAGCGGCAAAGGTTCTGCCAAAGAACTTCGGAGTTATCATCCGTACAGCGGCAGTCAATGCTACCGACCTTGATATCGAGCAGGATATTTTGGCAGCGGTAGAGAAGTGGAACAAAACCTGCCAACAGATTCATCGTCGTACAGCACCTGCACTGTTGTTGGGCGAGATGAGTCGTGCCAATACCATTATTCGTGATACTCTCGATGGCTCGTTTTCGCAGATATGTGTCGATGACGAGGCGATGTATAACGAAATCCTTTCATACGTTCGTTCAGTTGATCCTTCGAAGGATAAGATTGTCAAACTCTATCGCGGTTCGGTGCCGATTTTCGACAATTTCGACATCTCTCGCCAAATAAAATCGCTCTTTGCCCGCTACGTTTCGCTTCGACGCGGAGCATATCTGGTGGTCGAATCGACAGAGGCGATGCACGTCATCGATGTCAATTCGGGCAATCGAACAAAGGCGGATGATAATCACGAACAGACGGTACTTGAAGTCAACCTTGCTGCCGCAGCCGAAATCGCACGTCAGGTGCGTCTGCGCGACTTGGGGGGTATCGTCATTATTGACTTTATAGATATGCAGCGTCAGCAGAGCCGACAGATGCTCTATGACGAGATGCAACGCCTGATGGCTACCGACAAGGCTCGCCACACGATTCTGCCACTGACCAAATTTGGTTTGATGCAGATTACTCGCCAGCGACTTCGTCCCGTAGTTATTCAGCCTATTCAGGATGTTTGTCCGACGTGTGGAGGAACAGGAAAGGTCGAGCCGACAGCATCGCTCGACAGCAGAATCGAGAATCAGATATCGTTGTTGGCACAAGACCACGGCGAGCGATATATCCGCTTGGTTGTGAGTCCTTATGTTGCAGCCTACATACAGCGTGGTATTTGGTCGTTGCGAATGAAGTGGATGTTGCGATACCGAGTTTGGATTGCAATCCGCGTGGAGCATAGCCTCGGAATGGTCGATGTTCAATATCAGGATAGGGAGGGCGAAAATATGCTCGATCCGAACTATATTGGTCGTCGCCGTCGTGAGGAGCAACGTCGTCGTCACGAGGAGGCAAAGCGATTGAGTGAAAAGGTCAGGGTAGAGTCGAAGTACAAGGATACTAAAAAGGAGTCTAAAAAAGAGGTTGAGGTTAAGCCGAATCCTCAAAAGCAGAAGCCTAAAAAGCCTGTATATATCGAGGAGCAGACTCGTGAGAAGCAGTTGCAACGCATAGATGCCGAGGCTGCCAAGAGTGTGAGCCGACAAGAGGTTGAACCTATTGTCGAGGAGGTGACAGAGAGTGTGGTTGAGGAGGTTGTAATTGAACAGCAACCAGCCGAAAGGTTTCAAAACCACGTCGCTCACGCCGTAAAAAGGCGGCAGCGACAGAGATGGTAGCAGATGTTGTTGCAGAGCCGATAGCCGAGCCGTCGGAGGTGCCTGTTGCAGAGGAACAACCTGCTGAAAAGGTCTCAAAACCACGTCGTTCACGTCGCAAAAAGGCGGCAGCAACGGAGATGGTAGCAGATGTTGTTACAGAGCCGATAGCCGAGCCGACGGAGGTCTCTGTTGCAGAGGAACAACCAGCCGAAAAGGTCTCAAAGCCACGTCGTTCACGTCGTAAAAAGGCGGTAACGACCGAGCCAACCGCAGAGCTATCCGATGAACAGCCTGCTGAAAAGGTCTCAAAACCACGTCGCCCACGTCGTAAAAAGGCGGTAGCGACAGATTCTACTACGGAAGAGTAAATTGCGCAACAGTGCAATAGAGCAGTGTTATGCAGCATATAGTTGAGCGTGTGATGCAGACCGCAGGGTTTGCATCGCTGCAAAAAGAGTTGAAACGTAAGGGCAGTACCGTCTATCTGAACGAGATAGTCGGCTCTGCTCTTTCGTGCTATATGGCGGCATTGGTATTGCAACGTCGTGGTATTCACGTTGTTATGGCTGATGATAAAGACTCTGCCGCATACGTTATGAACGACCTCTATGCGTTGTTGGACGAAAAACGGGTGCTCTTTTTCCCATCTTCCTACAAGCGATCTATTCTTTATGGCAGCGAGGATGCCGAAGCGGTTGTTATGCGAACAAATGCACTCAATGAACTTCGACGACTATCGGCAGATGACTATCTTGTTGTATGTACCTATCCCGAGGCTCTGGTCGAAAAGGTTGTCGATGAAGAGTCGATGGCAAATAGTTCGCTACACGTTGCAGTCGGGGAGACGTTGCCTATCACGCAGTTGGTCGATTTGCTCGATGATTTGGGTTTTGTCCGTGTCGATTTTGTCTATGAGCCGGGTCACTATGCTGTACGAGGCGGTATTGTCGATATATTCTCCTATTCGCAGAGTCGCCCCTATCGTCTTGCATATTTTGGGGACGAGATAGAGTCGATACGAGAGTTTGAGATATCGAATCAGTTGTCGTGCCAGCGAATGGACGATGTCGATATTATCGCCAACACCAACCGAGCGGAACAGAGTCGCATCACACTTGCATCCTATGTGGGCGATGATGCAATCTATTGGATAAAGGACCCCGATTATGTGTTGCGTCGCACGGATGAGTTACGTACCAAAATATTGAAAGATGCGGCAGAGGATGCAGCAGATTATGCCGAGCGACTTGCATCGGGACGGCAATTGTTGGAGTCGATGCAGACGGCAACGCTGGCTCTGTTGCGTAACAACATCAAAGAGCGACCTGCAACGGCAACCGTTATATTCCATACACGTCCGCAGCGAGCCGTAAATCGAAATTTCGAGATGTTGGCGGACGAGATTATCGCTCTGCGACAAGAGAACTACGACTGCTATATACTCTCGGAGAATCGTATGCAGGTCGAACGCCTCGAAACGATTTTCCACCAAGCAGGACGTGACGGGGCAAAACTGCAACCGCTGCGAAAACTTCTGCACGAGGGTTTTGTCGATAGCGATATGATGTTGAGTATCTATACCGAGCATCAGATTTTTGACCGCTATCGTCGCTATCGTATCAATGGCGAGATAAAGCGTGATGAGCAGATGACCATTGCCGAGTTGAATGCTCTTCGTGTCGGTGACTATGTAGTTCATATCGACCACGGAGTAGGACGCTTTGACGGAATGGTGAAAATCAGCGATGGCAACAAACTCCGAGAGGTAATAAAACTTGTCTATCGTGATGGCGATGTACTCTTTGTCAATGTTCATTCGCTGCACCGTATTTCGCGATATAAGAGTGGCGATGGCGATGTTCCCAAGATTCATAAATTGGGTAGTGGCGCGTGGCAGAAGCTCAAAACCAATGCGAAGCGTGCTGTTAAGGATATCTCTCGCCAATTGATAGAACTCTATGCCAAACGTCGTGCCAGCGAGGGCTTTGCATTCTCGCCCGACACATATTTACAGAAGTCGCTCGAAGCGTCGTTTCAGTGGGAGGATACTCCCGACCAGCAACGAGCCACCGAGGCGGTGAAGAGCGATATGGAGTCGTCGCGACCTATGGATAGATTGCTGTGTGGCGACGTGGGCTTCGGTAAGACCGAGGTTGCCATTCGTGCAGCGTTTAAGGCAGCAACCGACGGTAAACAGGTTGCGGTGTTGGTGCCTACGACCATACTCGCATTGCAACACTATCGTTCGTTTAGCGAACGACTGCGAGATTTCCCGATAACGATTGAGTACCTCAACCGTTCGAAGAGTGCCAAGGATAGCCGACGTATAGCCGAAGAGTTGGCACTCGGCAAGATAGATATCCTGATAGGTACGCATAAGATGTTGAGCGATTCGGTGAAGTTCCGTGATCTCGGTTTGCTGATTATCGACGAGGAGCAACGCTTCGGAGTGGCTGCGAAGGAGCGACTGACGCAGATGAGCGTGGCTGTCGATACGCTGACACTTACAGCAACACCGATACCGCGAACATTGCAATTCTCGCTGATGGGGTCGCGTGATTTGTCGATAATCTCAACCCCTCCGCCCAATCGTCGTCCGATAGTTACCGAGTCGCATACATTCTCGGAGGCTTTGATACAGGATGCTGTCGAGACAGAGTTGTCGCGTGGCGGTCAGGTCTATTTTATCCACAATCGAGTTGAAGATTTGCTATCGATTCAGGGTATGATAACCCGCCTTTGTCCGAAAGCAAGGGTTGCAGTGGCACACGGACGAATGAAGTCGCAGGAGTTGGAGCGGGTGATTATGGACTTTATATATGGCGAGTTCGATGTTCTGGTGGCAACCTCTATTGTCGAGAGCGGAGTCGATATTCCGAATGTAAATACAATTATTATAAACAACGCTGACCACTTCGGTTTGAGCAATCTGCACCAATTGCGAGGACGTGTCGGACGTAGCGACCGCAAGGCGTATTGCTATCTGTTATCGCCTGCCGACGAGTTGCTTACGTCGGATGCTCGTCGTCGTTTGCAGGCGATAGAGCAATTCTCGGATTTGGGCTCGGGTTTCAATATTGCGATGCAGGATTTGGATATTCGTGGAGCAGGTAACCTCTTGGGTGCAGAGCAGAGCGGATTTATTGCCGATATCGGCTTTGAAACATACCGAAAGATTATGGATGAAGCAGTTGCCGAGTTGCGAAATGAGGGCCTCGATGTGGGTGGTCTTGCGGCGGACGATGCGGATGCTACCGAGCAGAGCCGTTATGTCGATGATGTGGCGGTCGAGTTGGGTGTAGATGCCTCACTCCCCGAAACTTATGTAAATCAGCAGGCAGAACGTCTGCGATTGTATCGTGAGTTGGATTCGACGACTAATGAGGTGGCACTTTGCGAGTTTGAACGTCGCTTGGAGGACCGTTTCGGACAACTGCCCGACGAAGCCCGACAGCTTATCGATGTGGTGCGTCTGCGTTGGGCTGCACAGGCTTTGGGTATCGAGCGTGTGAAGG
>JAFVXS010000126.1 GCA_017501025.1 Alistipes sp. | reverse complement strand
TCGTAGCCCATAGGAGAGTCGAACTCCTCTTTCAAGAATGAAAATCTTGCGTCCTAGCCGATAGACGAATGGGCCTTACCGCTATTGCCTCAAATATTGGGGCATTTAGTGGTGCAAAGGTAGTAAAATAAAAGCAATCCGCAAGAAAAATGGTAGAAAAAATGTTTTTATTGCTCGAAAAGCCCCTGAAAAGGCATAGAAGCGAGCTTTGTGGAGTGGCTATTTTGTTGCTATTCCGAATAGTTTTGCGATTTTATTGCGGGCATCCTCTTTTGCAATCAGGGTCAGTTGTTGGTTTTCGATTGCGGCAAATTGGTCACACACTTCGAAAGCGGAGTCCGTATCGTGGGTTGAGAAGAGTATGCACTTGCCCTCCTCGTGGGCGAGGTGTCGGAGTAGTCGGCAGATGTCGAATCGTGTCGGGATGTCGAGAAAAGCACACGGTTCGTCGAGTAGGATGATGTCGCTCTCTTGTGCAAGGGCTTTGGCAATCATTATGCGTTGAGCCTCGCCATCCGAGAGGGTTGCTATGTCGCGGTTGGCAAATTGTTGCATCTGCACCGATTCCAAAGCTCTATCGACAATCTCGAAGTCGGCTCGACGCAGTGTTCCGAACCAATTTGTATATGGCATTCTACCCATTGCAACCACATCGCGACAGGTTAGGTTGGCGGTGCGAATCCGCTCGGTGCCGACGTATGCCAAGCGTCGAGCAAGTTCTGCTGCCGAGAGTTCTGACAGTAGGGTGCCGCCAATCAAAATCTCTCCCGATAGTGGTTTTTCGCTACCGATAATTGCCCGTATCAGGGTGCTTTTTCCTGTGCCGTTGCGACCTACGAGAGCTGTAAGTGTGGCTGCGGCAAAGTGTGCCTCGGCATTACGGAGGAGTTGGCGGTTATCGTAACCCAATGATATGTTGCAGAGGTGTATCATTGCATCTGGTTTGGACGATGTATAACAATGTATGCCACTACGGGAATACCCATCAGTGCGGTTATGGTATTTACGGGCAGGTGTACGGTTGTTGTAATTAGGTCGGCAGCGAGTAACATTATGCAGCCCACCAATGCCGATGCAGGCAACAAGATTCGATGGTCTGCCGAGCGGAAAACCATTCGGGCAATATGTGGTGCTGCCAAACCGACAAAGCCGATAGGACCACAAAATGCCGTTACGGTACCTGCCAACAGGGTAGTCGACATGTAGAGTCGGCGACGCAGACGAGCGACATTTATGCCGACGGTCATAGCACTTGTTTCGCCCAATAATATTGCATTCAGCCCTTTAATCGATACGATGGAGAGCAACACTCCAACGGCGAATATCGGTATTATCATTGCAAGTTGTCCGAGGGTTACATCGCCCAACGAGCCCATTGTCCATACCACATAGGTTTTGAGAGCGGCCTCGTTGCTCAAATATTGGAGTATTTCGACTACGGCAGAGAGTGCCGACGAGAGCATCATTCCGAGAATCAGAATAACCATCACATCACGCATACGGCGGGCGAGTATCACGATAATCATCATAACACACGCTGCACCTGCCCACGCTGCACCTGCCGAGCCGAGGCTTGCCATCCACGGCGAGAGCGATATGCCCAAAAGGGGTACGCCCAACGTAAAGAGTGCAACTCCGAAACTTGCTCCGGCACTGACACCCAAGACGTATGGTCCTGCCAACGGGTTGCGGAACATAGTCTGCATCTGCAAACCGCTGACCGATAGCGATACGCCGGCGATGATGGCAACTATCGCCTTGATAAGTCGGATATCGAGGACTATCGAACGCAGTGTGGCATCGCTACTCTTGCCAATAAGGGCTGCCCACACCTCCGATACGGGTATGGCGATGCTGCCGAAGAAGATGTCGGCAACAAAGAGAAGCAGTGCCGCGATGCAGAGCGTTGCAAATATCGGTTTATGGTATCGTGGCATAACTATCGTAACTGTTTGTAGTAGTATAGCTCCTCGTCGCAATCATCGTTGCAGAGCAATTTTGCGATATCGTTGAGGACAACATCGGGCCTTACGGCTCCCGACTCCCAAAAGTCGCTGCCTCCCGAAATGCCCTGACGACGGTTGTTGTTGTATATGCGGCGGTTTTTTATCGCCTTGACATCGGCAAATCGAGGTAACGTCTGTCGCAGCTCATCGAGTGTGTTGCACTGTCCGACATTCAGCCATACATCGGCACGGTGAGCAATCAACAGAGCCTCTTCGATGGATATCGGTACCGACTCGCGAGATTGGTTTTGGCGATAGAGATACTCTCCGCCACCATCCTCGATAAGGCGGACAAAGTAGCTCTCGGTAGGTGGCATAAACCACGTGTCGCGGTATGGCATATTGAGCATAACTTGCGGACGTGGTCTGCCTTGCATACTCTGACGGATAGAGTCACGCAACCGCTCGTATCGCTCCTCGATAGTTCGGAAATACTCTTCGCCCCGCTCACGACATTGACATAGAGCCGCAATGGCGACACACCACTCCGCCTTTCCGAGTGGGGTAGATTCGGTATAGTCACCTATATATACATAAGGTATGTCGAGTTGTTGCAGTTTCGATGTTAGTGAGGTATCCTCGCCATAGAGCCCGTAGAGTAGTACAACATCGACATCGAGCGACTTCAAAACCTCGAACCGCATTGACGATTCGTGTCCAATTTCGACAATCTTCTGCTCGTCGATACGTTGGCGTATGGCTGGACTGACGATGTACTGCACGCCCGAAACTCCGACAATTCGCTCCTCTTCGCCTATCGCCTCCAACATTGCGGCAAAACTCGACGATAACACTGCTATCCGCTCCGTATTGCTATTCAGGGCTACGACCTGCTCGTATTGTCGGCTGCTTTGATATGGATTTCGTATTCGTAACACTTCGCATCGACGCAGAGAGTCATATTCGATTACAAACCCTTTGGCGTGACGTGGCAGATAGAGCTCCGAGAACGATTGCGATGTCGATGCAGAGTGGCACGCTGTGCAGAGAAGAGCGATTAGTGATATTTCGATTAACCTCCGCAGCATCGTTAGTGGATATTTAGGAGGTTTCGTGCTTGGTCTATGGCTGCATCGGTGATATTATCGCCCGACAACATCGCGGCGATTTCGGTAATACGCTCCTTGTCGTCGAGGGCTTTGATTTGCACCGTGCCCTCGCTCTTATAGACAAGCAGATGACGATTGCCTTTCGATGCGACTTGTGGCAGGTGTGTGATGTCGATAACCTGCATAGATTGGGCGAGTTCGGCAATGATATCGCCAACGGCAGATGCGGTACGTCCCGAAATTCCGGTGTCGATCTCGTCGAATATGATTGTAGGCAACTCCATTCGCTTTGCGAGAGTTGCTTTCAGTGCCAACATAACACGCGACAGCTCACCTCCCGAAGCGATACGCTCGATAGGTCGGACTGCTGCACCTTTGTTTGCCGAGAATAGGAACGATATGCGGTCGGCTCCCGTCTCACGGAGTGGTACCTCCTCAATATCGACACAGAATTGTGCATCGACAATGCCGACACTTCGCAGAATGGCGACCACCTCCGATTCGAGTTGTGGAGCAACCTTTGCTCGTTGTGCGTGCAGGGCTGATGCCAACTGCATAGCCTGCTGTCGTGCAACCCGCAACTCCTCCTCCAACTGCTGTTGGCGTTCGTTCGAGTGTTCGATTGTCGAGAGTTGCTGCTCGTACTTCGCGTGGAGTTGTCGCAGTGCAGCGATATCCTCGCAACGATGTTTGCGACAGAGTGAGTAGAGCATATCGAGACGGTTGTCAATCTCCTCCAACCGTTGTGGATTGTCATCTATGCGTTGCAGATACGATGCAGCGGTTGCGTCGATATCCTTCAACTCGATGGCTATCGAGTCGAGTCGCTCACGCAGCTCCGTAGCCGCAGGGAAGAACGATTCGATACGTGATAGAGCCAAGCGACGCTCTTTAAGCATAAGCAGAGTGCCGTTGAGGTCGTTGTCCAAAGCCTCGTGCAGTACACCGAGAGCCTCGTTTATTGAGTCGGCATTGGCAAGTTGCTGCTGCTCTGCCTCCAACTCCTCAATCTCGCCATCTCGCAGATTGGCCGCCGAGAGTTCGTCGCATTGGTGTCGCAACCACTCCTCCTCCGAGCGAATCTGCTCTATCGAGGCGTTGAGTTCCGAGAGAGCCTGCTCCGTAGCACGATAACTCTGATAGGCTGTGCGATACTCGGTCGCAAGTTGAACACTCTCCGCCATCGAATCGAGAGCCTCCTGACGGAAATCTTCGGACGAGAGTATAAGGTTCTGGTGTTGTGAGTGTACGTCGATAAGTCGTTCGCTCAATAGACGCAGGTCGCCTACCGTAGTGGGCATATCGTTCACAAATACACGACTCTTGCCCGCAGGTGTTATGATGCGACGTATTATGGTCTGCTCTTCGAACGGGATATCCAACTCGTCGAATAGCGGTCGCAGCGATGCGTTGATTTGCCATTCGCCTTCGACTACGCAGTTGTGCGTAGCATCTTTGAAGAGCGACGAGTCGCTACGATTGCCCAACAAAAGAGCCAACGCACCCAACATAATCGACTTTCCGGCTCCTGTTTCGCCTGTGATGATATTCAGGCGGGAGTCGAACTCCACATCGAGTTGCTCGATGATGGCGTAGTTTTCGATTGATAGTCGCGTAAGCATAGCGTTGGATGTTTGGTGGTGTGGCTACTCTTTTGCCGCCGAAATAGCCTCGATGCGGTCGGCAATCTGCTCGGCAACCTCTCTCTTCGAGAGCAGTGGCAGGCGATTGCACCCCTCGCTATCGACAAATGTTACAAGATTGGTGTCGGTGCCGAATGTGGCACCCTTATCCTTCATCGAGTTCAGTACTACAAAGTCGAACGATTTTGTAGTGAGTTTGCGTTTGGCACTCTCTATGCCGTCATCGCTCTCCAAAGCAAAACCTACGAGGATGCGGTTGCCTTTTACGGCTCCGAGTGCAGCTGCGATATCGTGTGTGCGACGCAGTGTGAGTTGCATATCGCCCTCGCCCTTCTTGATTTTGTGGTCGGCAACCTCTTTTGGAGTGTAGTCGGCAACGGCAGCACACATTACGGCGATATCGGCATCCTCAAAGCGTTGGGTTGCTTCGCGGTACATATCCTCTGCCGAGAGTACGTCGATACGCTCTACACCCACAGGGGTATCGAGCACGGTGCGACCACTGATGAGTTGCACTTCGGCTCCGCGAGCCC
>JAFVXS010000125.1 GCA_017501025.1 Alistipes sp. | reverse complement strand
TATAATCAGGAGCATCCCAATAACGAGATTATCATAAAAGATATAAGAAGAATGTCCTCAGATGCCATCGAGATAGATGAAAATGCGCTCAACAATCTCCGAAGTGACTATAAACAGCACTTTTCGGCACGCCCGCAGAGTGGCCGAAATGGCAGCAAGCAGGCACAACGCAAGGGATCACAGTCCAAGAGTGCCAAATCTCAGACTCGAACAGCGCATGGTCAGCGTCAGCAGAAAAATGGCGGAAAACACAATTAGTTGCCGGAATTTGCCGTTTTTTTTGTGATATTGAGTATATTTGCATAATGACAAAACTATTGATATGAAGAAAACCCTTTTGATACTTGCTTTGGGAGTGCTTATGTGTGGCTGCCAGTCGACGTCGGTTAAGATTTCTGGACGGCTGCTCGGCTTGGGAAGCAAGGTTGTTTATTTGGAGAAGGTTACCGGTGGAGATGTGAAATTGGTTGATTCGGTGGTGCTCGAATCCACGGGAGATTATCGCTTTGAGCTCTCGGATGTGGGTGACACTCCATTGCTCTACAACGTTGTATATAGCGGTGAGCGCATTCCGTTGTTGCTTACGGGTGGTGAGCGTGTGACGGTCAATACGGTTGGCTCGCCTCTGCGAAATTATACGGTCGAGGGCTCTGAGGAGTCGGAGTTGCTGCGCGAGTTCAATAAGTTCTATGTCGAGGGTTTGAGCAATATGACATCAATCCTCGATAACTACTCCGGCAATAACTACTCCGAGTTGGATAAGCGAACCTTGATGCAGGAGTATACCCACGTCTATCGTACCCTGAAGCGCGAGCAGTTGCGTTTCATCATTGAGCATAAGAGCAATATCGCTGCGATATATGCACTCTATCAGCGTCTGCCAAATGAGAAGTACCTGTTTAGCAACAGGGACGATATCATCTATTTCCGTACTGTGGCCGATGCTATCGAGGAGAGCTATCCCAATTCGCCATTCCTGCCTACGTTGCGTACTGATATTGCCCGTATGGAGGCTCACAAGACGCTCGTATCTCAAATCAAGGAGTCTGGATATCCCGATTTTGAGTTGCCCGATATGTACGGCATAAATATTAAACTCTCATCGCTTGCCGGCCGAGTGATTCTTCTCTCGTTTTGGTCGACTGAGTCGGGACGTATGGGTGGTGTGAATGCCGATTTGAAGGAGATCTACGAGCGATTCTCGGAGCGTGGATTTGAAATTTATCAGGTAGGTATCGAGCGCTCAAAGGCTGTGTGGATTAATGTCGTTCAGGAGCAACAGTTGCCCTGGATATCGGTAGGCGATATGCGAGGAGAGCACTCTCCGGTGCTGGGTATGTACAATGTGAAGAGCCTGCCGGCCAACTTCCTTATCGACCGCGAGGGCAATATCGTAGCCAAGAACATCTATGGCAATGATCTCGAACTTCAACTCGAAAAGTTGACTATGTAATGTACTATTTTGCATCGGACATACATCTTGGTGCCGGTGGCGGGGAGTCTGCTCGTCGGGTCGAAACGCGCTTTGTCGAGTGGCTCGATAGGGTGGGTCAGGATGCCGAATCCATCTATCTGCTGGGTGACATCTTCGACTTTTGGTATGAGTATCGTCGTGTTGTGCCGAAGGGCTTTGT
>JAFVXS010000124.1 GCA_017501025.1 Alistipes sp. | reverse complement strand
CTACGCCACCTACGAATATACATTCGTATTCGACATCTATTCGCACGGCGGAGCTACGCTGACAATCACAAACACCTGGTATAATCCCGTACAATATATGGGTACGATAACTCAAATCTACTAGCTATGAAACAACTATTATCGTTATCGGCAATACTGCTCGGCATCGTATCTGCCTGCACAGCGCAAAACCAGACGCAGACAATAAGCATACAAAACGATTCGGTGCCTACCTCGACCATCGTTCCCGTTATCCAGAAGGCCGCTGATGTGCGTGACACCATAACGGAGAGTGCTGCACCGCAAAAGCCTATGACGCGCACCGAGCGTCGAGCCAGACGGGCACACGACTACTCGTTTATGATTGACTCGCTTATCGCAAGCAGAGCCTACGCCTTCTACCCCACCTTTATGCAGGCTGTGCCCGATGGGGAGATAACTCAAATATATGCAAATTACTTCTATATTTATGTCAGCCCCGTGGATTTGGAGGTACACCTGCCCGTCGAGCAATGTATTACGCAACAAACCTCATTGCTGAATTTTGATACCGAGAGCATAGCAAACTACACGGCAGTAAAGTATCTCGCCCAGTGGAACATATCTTTCACAGCTATGCACAACGGCATAGAGTATGGTTTTGCACTGGATGTATCCACCATTACGGGACGCACGGAGCTTACCGTTGAGTGTCCCAAGGGTATGATGCAATATGTCGGCTCGATTGGCAAACGTGTGCGCGAAAGGAGATAAAAGACCATCACCTAAAATTTAGAAATCACCCCACGTGAGGGTGATTTTTTGTTACATTTCTGCAAGTTATTCGTATTATATAAGCGGTAGCACCGAAAAACTCAATACGCAAAAGGGTGTTATAAAAAAAAACTATATTATAATTTTGCACAATAAGCCTAAATTATATATATTTGCCACTGCAAAACAAAAACTATTACAATTATGAAGAAGATTTTACTACTATCCCTTGCCGTAATGGCACTCTTTGGTGCATCGGCACAAACGCCCGAATGGCGTAAGCAACTCGACCGTCTTGACAAAGAGGCCGACCAACTCTACGAAGAGAAAAAGTGGAAGAAGCTGGTTGCAAATCAAGAGCAATACCGCAAGGTATTTATGTCGCTACCCGACTCTGTGCGACAGGAACATTTTTGGGATACAGACCTTAGCGGCAACTACTACTACAATCTCGCCTGCTGGAAGACACTTGCCGGCGACAAGAAGGGTGCATTGAAAACATTTGAGTATTACACCGACCGTGTAATCGACAGTGAGGAGATTCGACTCACAAACATCAACCGCGACAGCGACCTCGACGCTATTCGCCAGGAGTCTCGTTTCAAGGCGTGTATGGAGCGACTTGCAAAATGGGGCGACTACAAACAAAAGCTCAAGGATGCAAAGCAGTATTACAGTGGTCTTGTTCCTGATGGATTCAAGTTCCGCTATGCAGCTCCCAACGACCCCGACTTGGTAAAGATACGTGAGCATTTCAAGTTGGACAGTGTAGCAGGTGCAGGCGATGAAATCTCGAAGATTAAGAATCTGTTGCATTGGGTACACGAGATTGTACCGCACGATGGCAGCTCATACAACCCCGAGGTGAAGAACACCATCGCAATGGTGGAGCTATGCAAAAATGAGAACAGAGGTGTCAACTGCCGTATGATGGTGCAGATGCTCACCGAAGTATATCTCGCTATGGGCTTCAAGGCTCGTTTTGTGACTTGTCTGCCTAAAGATTATGTTAGCGACTGCCACGTGATTACAACGGTTTACAGCAACACGCTCAACAAATGGCTGTGGGTTGACCCCACATTCGATGCCTACGTGATGGATGAGAACGGCACAATGCTATCTATTGCCGAGGTGCGTGAGCGACTGCGCGAGGATAAGCCTCTG
>JAFVXS010000017.1 GCA_017501025.1 Alistipes sp. | reverse complement strand
TTGGGTAAACGGATACAATCTTGTCGGAATGAACCGCGTATTCGCCATCGGAACGTGGTTTGGCAAGTATGGTAAGAGCCAATATCACAACGAATTTGCTACCGTAGTCAAGGTTTACGACTCGGCAGTGGCTCAACACTCCAACAAAGCCCCTTTGTCGGATTGGGTTGATGAATTGCGTTACACACCAGCCGGAAACGGAGCAACATTCGAATTTGCAAAACGCTGCATAGACCAACTTTTGGATGCAAAAAATGAGGGTGGATGCCGACTATTGAATATCTGTCTCGATACGCCTTGCAATATTGTTGAGCGATATGGCACAAACTCCATCGAGTACGAAGATATGCTCTACTGCCTCGACACTACACTTGCGGAGTTTTTCGCACACCTCTACTCCAAAACATCGGTCGAGGATGTACTCGTTACGCTGACTGCTGCACGAGGAACCCTACCAACCGAAAAACAGCGAACAACCGAGCAGTTTAACAGCCGAAAAATATTGATTATACTCAACGCCTTTTTAAGTGCCAGATATGGTCAGGGCGATTGGGTTTTAGGCTACCACAACAAGTCCATTTATTTGAATCGCAACCTGATATACAAACACAAATTATCGGTTGGCGAGATACAGTCCGAAGCTGCAACATTCGTAATGCAGATGCGTGGTGTCGCGAATGCCACAGCCGGAACATCGCTACAAAACGGACAGAGCAGCAACACCATTCAGCGTCTGATGCAGAATGCATACAATGCCCGTATGTCGGGTGATATAATCGTTGCACTACTGCCACGCACCATCGACGACACCGACAGCCAACAACTATCGGCGGGTGGCTCGCCATACAACTACGACCGTCACGTTCCTCTGATTTTCTATTACGGAGGCTCAACTGCCGAGTATTGCTCTCAAATGGTAAGCACCACTTCGATTGCGGCAACTACGGCAGCGTGGCTAAAAATAGAACGTCCGATGTGTTGCGATGGCACAGTTATAGATTTGAAACAGAAAAAGTAGATAGAGAGATGAAAGATGCTATTCAAGAGGAGATTATCGAAGAGTTTTCGATATTTGACGATTGGTTGGACAAATACGACTACCTTATAGGTATGAGCGACTCATTGCCACTGATTGACGCTGCTCACAAGAACGAAAAATATATTATCGAGGGGTGTCAATCGCGTGTTTGGGTCGATGCGGAACTTATCGACGACAGAGTCGTATATCGTGCCGACAGCGATGCAATAATAGTCAAAGGTATTTTGGCTCTGCTTATTCGTGTACTTGGCAACCGTCCTCCACAAGAGATTGTCGATTTGGACCTCTACTTTATCGATGCCATCGGTCTTCGCGAAAATCTCTCTCCGACACGTGGTAACGGTGTGGCTGCAACTATTCGCCAAATGCAGTTATACGCACTTGCACTGACAACCAAAAATCAAGAGTAATGACACCGCAGGAAATACTTCAAGTGGAACACGATATCGTGATGACACTCAAAAACATATATGACCCCGAAATACCCGTAAATATCTACGATTTGGGATTGATTTACAACATCGATTACAACCCTTCGGGCGAGGTCACTATCGAGATGACTCTGACCGCACCGAACTGCCCTATGGCGGATATGTTGATTGCCGATGTAAACCGCGAAGTCAAGAAGGTAAACGGGGTCTCTACGGTCAATATTATGCTCACTTTCGAACCACCTTGGCAGAGAGATATGATGAGCGACGAAGCTCTTTTGGAGTTGAACCTTTTGTAGCATAAATACGACTGTGATGGAGGAGTACAAAGAACTTGCACAAGCTTTGAAAAGAGGTGCTGCATCGTTGGCTTGCGGCAACTACCTCCGTCGTATGTCATCCATCCAACGTCAATCTACCCTTACGGCGGCATCTTATAGCCGTTTGAAGCGAAAATACGAGAAGATAGAGGAGATTTTCGTGCAATCTCAATGCGATTGGAATCAGACCTTTCTGGTACTGCTTTTCCGCTCGATGGACTCATCGCAAAACCGAGATGCATACGAGCGTTTGGCACGTCTTGTACCATATCGGGTTATCGAGCGTGAACGCTCTTCATTAAGGGCAATTGAGGCTCTGCTACTCGGCACATCGGGTTTGCTATCTGTCTATCGTGACGATAGTTACATCCGTTCTCTCAAAGAGGAGTATTTCTATCTTGCCCAGAAATATGAGTTGATGCCGATGCGTCGTCGCGAGTGGGATTTATCACGATGCCGACCACACAATCACCCTGTTTTAAGAATTGTTCAGATTGCGAAGTTGCTTGTCGAACACAACTTTCTGGTGAACAGCGTACTCGAATGTAAGACGTGTGGCGATATCGAAAAGTTGTTCGGAGTCGAAGCATCCGAATATTGGTCTAATCACTTTATACCTGCTCAAATTTCGAGTGATATTCCGAAACGTATAGGACGCGAAAAGTGCCATCTGTTAGGCATAAATCTCGTGGTGCAATTTCAGTTCGCATACGCCTACCACACAAGCAAAGAGGAGTTGCGTTCCGATGCACTTACGCTATTGGAGGATATACCTGCCGAGAATAACCGTTTTATGCGTCGATGGGCCGAGCGTGGTGTATATGCGACCAACGCATTTGAGAGTCAGGCCTTGCTACAAATCGCCACCGAATATTGTGGGCACGAACTTTGCGAAGAGTGTCCAATCTATGGCTATCTGATGGCTTCGAAAGCGTAACAGGTGGTCTAAAAACTCGCCTTTTCTGCAAAAATCGGGTTTAATTATGAAATTTGCCGCTAAATTTGGGAAAATTTAGGGGTTAATACTACGTATTACGCCAAAAATTTATA
>JAFVXS010000123.1 GCA_017501025.1 Alistipes sp. | reverse complement strand
GTTGTTGTTGTGAAACTCACAACCAACATCGAGTACGAAATCTCGATTCCAGCCGAAGCTGCTCACTGGATTGGCTATAAACGAGAGGTTTTGTCACAAAATAACGAGACTTTGAGATTTACCATCACAAAGAATACAGCCTACACACAGCGTTCGGCTATCGTTACGCTGAAAACGGCAGAGCAGGAGGTTTTGCAGAGCATCAAATTTGTGCAGGAGGCAGCCGAAGATCCAAATGTCATAAAGTTTGCCGACGCAACGGTCAAAGAGATATGTCTTTCGTTGTGCGACACCAACAAAGATGGCAATTTGACATACGACGAGGCGGCTACGCTCACAGACTTGGGCGATAAGTTCAAGGGTAGCGATATCACTTCGTTCGACGAGTTGAAGCACTTTGTCGGTATCACTTCGATAGCCGATTCGACATTCGAGGGGTGTCAGAAACTCACAACGCTCTCAATTCCGGAGGGTGTAACCGTAATCGGCAACAAGGCTCTTTGCAACTGCGTATCACTGAAAAATGTGTTGCTACCTGCAACTCTTACAGCAATTGGCGATGAGGCATTCTACGGCTGTGCAAATATAGCAGAACTCACTATCGGAGAGAACATTACCACCTTCGGCAATAGAGTTTTCACAGGGTGCGGTGGCTCGTTGGTACTCAACAGCAATACACCCGACGCATCCTACTCTTATGGCGTATTCTTTGGCAGCAGTTTTACAAAAATTACAATCGGTAACGGAGTTACTGCTATCGGAAGTTCTACCTTCGAGGGCAGCAAATACCTGACAACGGTAACAATGGCAGAGAGCGTAACCACACTCGGCAAGTACGCTTTTCGTGACTGCACAGCACTTGCAAACCTCTCGTTGTCAGACAAACTCGCCACCATAGAAACAGCCTGCTTCGAGGGTTGTACCACATTGGCAGAGGTTGTTGTTCCCGAGGGTATAACCACCCTTGCCGCCAACACTTTCAAGAATTGTCGGGCATTGACAGCCGTAACACTTCCGGAGTCGCTCACAACAATCGATGAAGGCACGTTTGACGGTTGCATATCAATCAAGGCAATCTCGATTCCTAAAAAGGTAACATCGATTGGCGACTATGCTCTTCGCGATTGTAGTGCATTGACAACACTAACCATACAGGAGGGTCTTACCCAAATAGGTGCATATACATTCAGCAAGTGTGTTTCATTGAAAAGAGTAGATTTACCGAAGAGCCTTAAATCGATTGGCGAGCGTGGTTTCTACGGCTGCGAAGGCCTCGAAAGCCTCTATTGCAAGCCTACCACACCTCCAACACTCGGAGATAAGGCTCTCCAATACTACGACAACAGCTCACTTGTTCTCAAAAACATCGGCTGCAAAATCTATGTTCCTACAAGTAGCGTAAGTACATACAAATCGAATAGCGGTTGGAAAACCTACGCAAACAATATTACGGGTTACAGCTTCTAACCTACAATCTTTATAGTCAAAAAAATAAGGGCGGCTAAAATCAATTAGTCGCCCTTGTTTTGTGCAAGCAGACAGATGCGAACTACTGCTCCTTATCACCCAAATCGATAAGATAGACAAGATGCTCCAATGCACGCAGGTGGTTACGCTTTCCATACTTTGGCGAATGTACATAACAATCGAGCGTTACGACGCGTTGCATAGCCTTATCGACTGTCGTAAAGCTGACAAACGGGCCACCCATAAAGTCGTTGGCAACATCCCAAAAGCCTCGCATCTCAATCCACGTCTGACCATTGATTTTCAAAGCCTTATACGACGGCTCGAACGGCTTGTAGTGTTTGCTGTCGATTGGAATTTTATCGACCGTAATCATATAAGAGCCGTCGGATGGTCCCGGTATGCGGCGTGCCATTTCGTTACGCATCCGCACCAGATTCGCAAGCGACAAATCATCCTTGCCCGTATATGGATAGGAGTAGATAAAGAAGCCCTGACTCGCCATCGGGAACTCCCTCGAAGCCCAAACAAAGTGGTCGCTCTCGCTACGGAAATCATAACCCTTCGGCACCTTCATATCAACACCCACAACCTTGCGGATAGCGTCGCATACCATACGCGATTGATACTTCTCGCCATAGGCTACGGTACGGTCACGCTCGGCAATCTCCAAAATATCGAGCAACGCCTCGCCATTCTGCGAGAGATACTCCAAAGCTGCCTGTTCGTCGGGCGATTGGAAGGTCAAAACAACCTGTGGTGCCGCTGTAACATCGTATTGAGCCAATATTGCAGCACGTTGCACCTTTGGCGACACGACAACCTTCAATATGTTGCGGTGATTCTCCAACAACGAAGCACCTGTAAAGTTGTCGGGAGCGACTCTCAACACCGAGAACATCGGCTCCTCGGATGAGAGCATATCGATAGGCTGTTGCAGCAACGAACGTAGTGCCTCGCCAAGCGACGACTCCCACTCGGCATTGTTACAGACAACCAAGACCTCGTACGGGGCTCCCTGCGTACCGTGTTTTGTACCCTGCGATGTAAGCGAACGACACGACAATGCAGCGAGGGCTATAAAGAGTGTACAAATTAGTTTTCTCATAAAAAAATCTCATTTTGATCGTTCGACAAATTTATGCATAATTTGTGCAAAAAGCAAAATATCAGGATTTTTTGGTTATATTTGTACGATATTGTTGCCACTATGAGGTTCAAACCGCCAAAGTTTATACGTCGGCTTATGCCCGACCTGATTTGGGAGATTAACGACCCGAACGGAGTCTTTTTGACCTTCGACGACGGTCCGACACCCGGCGTAACAGAGTATATTCTCGCTACGTTGGCAAAATACAACGCCAAAGCGACCTTCTTTGTATTGGGTAAAAATGCAGAGATGTACCCCGACCTCTATCAACGCATAATAGACGAAGGGCATAAGGTCGGCAACCACACCTATTCGCACCAAAAGGGGTG
>JAFVXS010000001.1 GCA_017501025.1 Alistipes sp. | reverse complement strand
TTGTTGGCTGGCGGCTTGCGATTGGCAAAAATACTCAACGAACTGTACGATTAAGAATTAAGAATTAAATAAATACCTTATATAATCTATTAAAAATAGTAAAAGCGACTATAAAATCGCTTTTACTGTCAATTGTCAATTATTAATTGTCAACTAAAATTAATACTCCTCCTCGTTAAAGAAGAAATCCTCTTTCGAAGGGTAGTCGGGCCAAATCTCCTCCATGCTCTCGTAAGCCTCGCCATCGTCCTCAATCTCTTGGAGATTTTCGAGTACTTCAAGCGGTGCACCCGAACGAGTTGCATAATCAATCAACTCCTCTTTGGTTGCTGGCCATGGGGCATCTTCCAATTTTGATGCAAGTTCAAGTGTCCAATACATAGTTTTATCTTTTTAATTATTAATATTGTATTCTCTTTTTTGTGTTGTAGCGGGTGCAAAAGTATAAAAAATTTCTAATATATAACTACTTTGCTATAAAAATTCAACAAATATGCAATATTTTCATATTTAGCACATTACGAGCGCCACAAAACCTCCTCTGCTTCAAGTCGTTCCGTAATTGTACGGCAAAGCGCATAGAGATAGTCCGAAAGACGATTTAGTAATACCAACAATATCTTATTGATATTGTAATTCTCTGCCGCCTCAATTGCACAGCGTTCTGCTCTTCGGCATACGGTACGGCAGACATGACAAAGCGAAGCCAACTCGCAACCTCCTGGTACAGTGAAGCACTCAATAGGTCGTAACTCCGCCTGCAACGCATCAATACGCCCCTCCAACCATGCAATATCCTCCTCCGAAATCTTCGGCATCTCATATTCGCAGTTGCAACCTACTGCCAGCAGCGAACATACAGTCATCAACTTCGAGCATATCCAACGACAATCCTCAACATAGGGTGCCAAAATCTCTTCGTGCGACATCTTATCTGCTAAATAGGCGATATTTGCCTGCAACTCATCAGCGGTACCATACGCCTCAACCCTGACATCGGTCTTACGTACACGCTCTCCGCCAATCAACGATGTACGCCCCTTATCTCCACCTTTCGTATATAGTTTCATAAGCGATAGTGTTGTTTTGGTAATCTGTTATTGAAAAATAGGATATAAGCACGATTATCGACCGTAGTTGAGCGATGTTCATCTATCAAGATTCGCACCTCGTTCTGTCGTTCACGATTGAGATATGGCTGACATACAACCAAAGTCAAACCTTTCGACTTCGCCTCCTCATACGCCTTGCGCAGCTGCGCAGTAGGGAAGTCCGCCAAGAGAATCGACAAATCGCCTCCAACCTCGTTTATCGAATAGCTTAGACCTTCGATATATTGCAGTGTATTATGCAGTTGTCGTGCCCGTTTAGTTGCTACACCATTTGCTCGCAGAGAGTCGTATAGAGTCGAGCCTGTACCTTCAATCAGTTTTTTAGGCATAAAAGCCTTGCGAACCAATCCATAGACAAATGGCGAATGTACTCCGTAGCCGTGATAATACTTGGCACGAGAGAGTTTATTCCCCAATAGTTGCAATCGGTGTCGCAAACTACGACCGCTAATCTTCATAGACTTACCTCCTATTTTTTGAGCAATCCCGCCAAGTGACCTGTCGAGAATGCGATTTGCAGGTTGTAACCGCCCGTATTGGCATCAACATCGAGCACCTCACCGGCAAAGTACATACCTTTGATTTTCAGCGACTCCATCGTATACTCATTCACCTCCGAGCAACTCACACCACCTGCGGTAACCACAGCATACTCGAACGGAGCATAATCCGAAATAGGGAACGACCAACCCTTCAACACCTTAATAAGTCGCTCGAACTCCTTGTCC
>JAFVXS010000016.1 GCA_017501025.1 Alistipes sp. | reverse complement strand
GTCGCAAAGCTCGTGCTTTGGGTATGGATGTTATTGCTTACGACCCATTCATTAAGGATAAGTCGATTTTCGAGGCAGATGGTGTCGGTGTTGTTGATTCTGTTGAGGAGTTGTATGCACACGCCGATTTCTTGTCGTTGCATATCCCGGCTGTCGAGCAGACCATAAAGTCTATCGGTTACGATTTGGTGATGTCAATGCCAAAGGGAGCTGTGTTGGTCAATACTGCCCGTAAAGAGGTTATCGACGAAGAGGGGCTTCAACGAGCAATGCGTGAGCGTGCCGATTTACGCTATGTGAGCGATGTTGCTCCCGCTTTGGCAACAGAGTTTGCCGAGGAGTTTGGTAAGAGATACTTTGCAACCCCAAAGAAGATGGGAGCCGAGACTGCCGAGGCTAATATCAATGCAGGTTTGGCGGCTGCTCGTCAGATTGTTGCCTACTTCAAAGAGGGTGACGTGCGTTTTCAGGTAAATAAGTAAAATAGGTCCGATATTATGGTAAGAATTAAGCCATTCAAGGGTATTCGCCCACCGAAAGAGTTTGCTGCGGAGGTTGCTTCGCGTCCATACGATGTACTCAACTCTGTTGAGGCAAAGAGTGAGGCTACCGAGCGTTCGCTCCTTCATATAATCAAACCTGAAATTGATTTTGAACCTATTGCCGACGAACACTCCGAAGAGGTTTATGCCAAAGCTGTCGAGAACTTCGACCATTGGCAGCAGCAGGGGTGGTTGCGACAGGATGCGAAGGAGTGCTACTACGTCTATGCCCAGACGATGGATGGTCGCACGCAGTATGGTATCGTAATGTGCTGCCACTTTGAAGATTATCTCGCAGGAGCAATCAAGAAACACGAACTTACTCGTCCCGATAAGGAGGAGGATAGAATGATTCACGTTCGTCGTCAGCAGGCAAATATCGAACCTGTATTTTTCGCCTATCCCGATTCTGCGGAGATTGATGCAATAGTAGCAAAAGTTATCGCCGCAGCACCTGAATATGACTTTACGGCAGCCGATGGCTTTGGACATAAGTTGTGGGTTATCGACCAGGACGAAGATATTGCCCGTCTGACCGCTGCATTTGCCGAGGTTGAGGCTCTATATGTGGCTGATGGTCACCACCGTACAGCAGCTGCTGCACGAGTTGGAGCCGAGCGAAAGGCTGCAAATCCTAACCATACGGGCGAGGAGGAGTATTGTTACTTCTTGGCTGTTACATTCCCTGCATCGCACCTGCGAATTATCGACTATAACCGCGTTGTAAAGGATTTGAACGGATTGAGCGACGAGGAGTTCTTGGCAGCATTGGAGGAGAATTTCGAGGTCGAAAAGGTGGGTAAGGAGATTTATAAACCGACAAAGTTGCACAACTTTGCGATGTATTTGTCGGGCGATTGGTATAGCCTTACAGCTCGCGAGGGTCGATATAACGATGCAGACCCTATTGGTGTGTTGGATGTTACCGTGCTGTCCGATTTGGTACTCGATAAGGTGCTGGGTATCGAGGATTTGCGAACATCCAAACGAATCGACTTTGTAGGTGGTATTCGTGGTTTAGGTGCATTGCAGGAGCGTGTCGATAGTGGCGAAATGAAGGTTGCTTTCGCACTCTATCCTGTGACAATGCAGCAACTCATAGACATCGCCGATACGGGAAATATTATGCCGCCAAAGACGACGTGGTTTGAACCTAAATTGCGTTCGGGCGTAGTTATTCACTCGTTTAAGGAGTAGAGGCAAGGTAATCGGGTTGCTTGAAGAGTCGGCAACCCGATTGTTTTTGGAGTATAGGAGGGGTAGAGGAGAAGTATAGGAGAAGTATAGGAGAAGTATAGGAGATGTGAAGGTGTTTCCTCTCTTAAAATTTCAACAAATATTGTTGAATCATTCGTTTTTTTGTATTTTTGCCGGACAAAAGATAGTACTATGCAGAAATCTATGACAGGCTTCGGACGCGGAGAGGTCGTTCTGGGAGCAAAACGTTTTAAGGCGGAGGTTCGTTCGCTCAACTCTAAACAGTTGGATTTGGCAGTCAAAATGCCACCGATTTATCGAATGGCGGAGTTCGAAATCCGTAATATGGCAGCGAAGGCGTTGGTACGAGGAAAGGTCGATATCTCGATTAGTTGCGAGTCGAGCGATTCGCAAGTTGCTGCTCATATCGACAAGGAGGCGTTCAAACAGTATCTGACACAGGTGAGTGATGCTTTGTGCTATTCTGGTATCGATGCTGCTTACGATGTTTTGGTGCCTGCAATATTGAAGATGCCTGCGGTTTTGTCGAACGAGCAGACCGACGCTTCGGATGAAGAGTTGGCGGCTGTACAGCAGGCTGCTGCTTTGGCAATGGCATCCCTCGATGATTTCCGCAAGCAGGAGGGTAAAACACTTATAGCAGACCTTGTCGGCCGTGTCGATAAGATAGAGTCGCTCTACGACGAGATTGCTCCATTCGAGGCTGCTCGCACAGAGAGTATTCGTCAGCGTATTCGCGAGAATATCGCAAAGTTGGGTATCGAGGTCGATGAGAATCGTCTTGAACAGGAGATGATTTACTATATCGAGAAGTTGGATATCACCGAGGAGCGTGTCCGTCTGCATAACCATTGCAAATATTTCCGTGAAGTTGCAGCCAACGAACCGCAAGCGGGTCGTAAACTCGGCTTTATTGCCCAAGAGATGGGCCGTGAGATAAATACAACGGGCTCGAAGGCTAACAATCACGATATACAAACGTTGGTCGTTCAGATGAAGGACGAACTCGAAAAGATAAAGGAGCAGGTTCTCAATTTGTTGTAATGTTCTATGGAGAAGGTCTTGATATTTTCGGCACCGAGTGGTTCGGGTAAGACAACGATTGTGCGTGAGCTGTTGAAACGCTATCCGCAATTCGAGTTCTCGATTTCGGCAACCTCTCGTCAGCCTCGTGGAGAGGAGCGGGACGGATACGATTACTACTTTATGAGTAACGATGAGTTCCGTCGTCTTGTAGCGGAGGATGCGTTTGTCGAGTGGGAGGAGGTATATAGCGGAACCTGCTACGGAACATTGCGAAGCGAGGTTGAGCGCATCTGGAAGCAGGACCACGTGATATTGTTCGATGTCGATGTTGTCGGCGGAATCAATCTGCGACGCATCTTTGGCGATAAGGCTTGCTCGATTTTTATTATGCCGCCATCAATCGAAGAGTTGCGTAACCGCCTCGTAGGTCGTGCAACCGATTCGGAGGAGGTTATCGAGCGTCGTGTGGCGAAGGCCGACCAAGAGATTGGGCGTGCTGCGGAGTTCGACCACGTCGTGATAAATGACCAACTCGATGTCGCAATATCGCAAACGGTTGAGATAATCGATAATTTTTTGGCAAAATAGTTATGGATGACAGATATAGAGTGGCCCTCTATTTTGGCTCGTTCAATCCAATACACAAGGGACATATTGCTCTTGCGGAGATGGTGTTGGAACAGGATAAGGCGGACGAGGTTATATTGGTGGTATCGCCACAAAATCCACACAAAATATATGCTGATTTAGCCCCTGAATTTATGCGATTCGAGATGTGCGAATTGGCGTGTGCTGCATCGAAATATCCCGACCGAATCAGGGTATCGGCAATAGAGTTTACGCTCGAAAGGCCCTCTTATACCATCAATACACTTCGCTATCTGAATGAGAATTTCGGAGATAAAATGAAGTTTATTTTGCTGCTGGGAGCCGACAACATCTCGACAATAGATACGTGGTATTGCTATCGCGAGATTTTGCGTGACTACCCGATATTGGTCTATCCTCGCAAGGGTTGCGATCCGGGCTCGTATGCTGATGATGCGGATTATATGGAGTCGGCACCACTGTACGACTACTCGGCAACGGTTGTGCGTATGGCATTGCGACAGCACCGACCAATATCCGATATGGTATGCCCCGAAGTTGAGGAGTATATCCGAAAAAATGACCCGTGGGGTTTGATGAAAAATGAAAGTAACGAATAGAAATATGAGCAATAGAAGATTGAAAGTTGCACTTCTGGCGGGCGGAAACTCCTCCGAAAGAGAGATTGCATTGCGTAGTGCATCGCAAATTGCCTCGGCATTGGATTCGACGAAATACGAACTCTATATCATCGACCTGTGTGGTCGCAATATGACCTATACGGCAGAAGATGGCACGCGATATGAGGTCGATAAGAATGATTTTTCGCTGACGATAGCCGATAGACATATCTGTTTCGAATTTGCACTGATTATCATTCACGGCACACCGGGCGAGGATGGCAAGTTGCAGGGCTATCTCGATATTATGGGTATTCCGTATTCATCGTGTTCGCAGACCTCTTCGACTATTACATTCGATAAGATTTCGACTAAACGGGCTGTTGCAGGATGTGGTGTCAATTTGGCAAAAGATATATTGCTGATGCGTGGCGATAAGGTGTCGGGCAAAGATATTGTTGCCCGATTGGGCCTGCCGTTGTTTGTTAAACCAAATGCGAGTGGCAGTAGCTTTGGTGTGACTCGCGTAACGGCGGTTGAACAGTTCGATGCGACTGTCGAGGCAGCTTTTGCCGAGAGCGACGAGGTGCTTATCGAGGAGTGTATCGTGGGTCGAGAGATGGCTTGTGGCGTGTTGATTACTTCGGATAGAGAGTTGCTGCTGCCTATTACGGAAGTGGTGTCGAAACGAGACTTTTTCGATTATGAAGCAAAATATACAGAGGGCTTGTCGGATGAGATAACTCCTGCTCCGATTGACGATGATATCCGCCAACGTCTGAATAGAATGACACTCGCGGCATATCGTGCTTGTCGATGCAGTGGAATAGTCCGTATAGATTTTATTGTTACCGAGGAGGGCGAGCCATACCTTATAGAGATAAACTCAATTCCGGGAATGTCGAGCGGAAGTATCGTGCCAAAACAGGCTCGTGCAGCGGGTATCTCGCTTGGTGAGTTGTACGATTTGGTGATTGCCGATAAGATGGCATAGCGTAGCAAAAAATGTCAGGCGTTCGCTAACACTCACTGAATGGCATTTACGAAAAAGAACTTATGATTGAGATAGATGGAAAGATTGTCAGCGATGATGTGCTGACCGAGCATTTTGCGTGCGATTTGGCGGCGTGTCGTGGCATCTGTTGCGTCGAGGGTGATTCGGGTGCTCCGCTCGATATCGATGAGGTCGATGAGTTGGAGGAGCAGTTCGAGGCATATCGTCCCTATATGACCGAGGAGGGTATCAAGGCGGTCGAGGAGCAGGGTTTTATGGTTGTCGATGTGGATGGCGACTATACTACTCCGTTGGTTAATGGTGCGGAGTGTGCCTACTCGTTCCGCAATGCCGAGGGCGTGTGCCTGTGTGCTATCGAGGCGGCATATCGTGATGGAAAGTGCTCATTCAAAAAGCCGATTTCGTGCCATCTCTATCCTATACGTTTAGTCGAGTTCTCGAATGGTACTATCGGACTGAATTATCATCGCTGGTCGGTGTGTAAGTCGGCGTGTGAGTGTGGACAACGCTTGCAATTGCCGCTATACAAAGCGTTGCGTGAGCCTTTGGAGCGTCGTTTTGGCGAGGAGTTTTACCACGCATTGGAGTGTGCTGCCGATTTGCTTGCATCAGAAAAAAGGTAACGGATATATATGAAGAGATTGTTGATATTTACATTGGGTGCCTTGCTTGCAGTGGTAGAGAGCATAGCACAAGAGCAGACGGTTTCTGCACAAGATAGTGTTGCTACAAGTGAGAGTGTTGCACCCATACTTACCAATAGGGTGGAGTCGCCGATAGTGGTGGATACGCTTGCTACCGATACGCCATTAATGTCGGTGCTGCTGCTTAACGACGGCACTTGGCGTTATATCGAAAATGGAGTTATAGAGCAGGATTCCACGCTCTTTGCTTCGTATTGGGACAACGACGAAATATCTGTATATAAGGATGTGCAAATGTCGTCACTGCCAAAGAGCGTTCCTATTCGTTTGGTCGATACAACGGCTATCTATCGCTATCCGCATCGAGGTCGTATAACATCGCGATACGGTATTCGTCATCGTCGCAATCACAACGGTATCGATATTGCTTTGAAAGTGGGCGATACCATCTGTGCTGCATTCAATGGTAAAGTGCGTTTCTCGAAGTGTACCAATACAGGCTATGGCACGCTGATTATTATTCGTCACGATAATGGTTTGGAGACCTATCACGGACACCTGTCAAAGCGTTTGGTCGAGGAGAACGAACGAGTTGTTGCCGGTCAGCCAATCGCTTTGGGTGGCAATTCGGGACGTTCAACCGGTCCACATCTCCACTTCGAGTGCCGCTATATGGGTCAGTCGTTTGACCCCGAACGCCTATTCAACTTCAAGACGGGAGAGTTGCGTCGCGATAAATTTCTGTTGCGTCGAGCCTATTTCAGTATCTATTCGAAATATGAGCAGGATTTCAATGCCGAAGAGGAGTCCTACGCTGCCGAGAAGAGGGAGAATGCCGCATCGGCAGAGCGACGCTATTATCGTGTTCGCAGCGGAGACTATCTCGGACGTATCGCAAAACGCAATCATACCACCGTTTCGGCAATCTGTCGTCTTAATGGTATAAAACCAAATACGGTGTTACAAATCGGGCGAGTGCTGCGTGTGAAATAGGATATTTCCGACTACTATATTTTGAATCGGGTGGTTGCCAATCTACGATGGTCGTCGCCCGATTTCGTTTTGTGGCGGTTTCAACGATCGCAAAATTGGCGTACAATATGCAAAATCTTCAAATTTTCGGGCTATATAAAGTTGTGTAAATCACTTTGTGGCAGTGGTTTTGCGAAATTTTTGATTTTTTTTAATTTTGGATGTTGGAAAGTTGGAATATTCGGAAAATAATTCGTACCTTTGCACACTCGCAAAGTGCGAGGTTGGATACAAACATTTAATAACAAGTATTTTAGACGTAAAATGGATTCGTTAAGTTACAAAACCATCTCGGCTAATGCAGCGACTGTCAACAAGGAGTGGGTTGTCATCGATGCAACTAACGAGGTGCTGGGACGTTTAGCTTCACAAATCGCAAAGATTTTGTGTGGCAAAAACAAGCCAAGTTACACCCCACACGTCGATTGCGGTGATTACGTTATCGTAGTCAATGCCGACAAGGTGAAACTCACTGGCAAGAAGTTGACCGACAAGGTCTATGTACGCCACACCGGTTATCCCGGTGGTCAGCGTTTTGCTACTCCGGAGGATCTGCTCAATCGTAAGCCAACGGCTGTAATCGAGGAGGCAGTTCGCGGTATGCTCCCAAAGACACGTTTGGGTCGTGCCATTATCAAAAATTTGAAGGTTTATGCAGGTGCAGAGCATCCTCACGCATCGCAGAACCCAAAACAAATTAAGTTAAACGAGATTAAGTAAACATTATGGAAGTTGTAAACACCGTTGGTCGCCGTAAGGCAGCTGTTGCTCGCGTATTCGTGAAGCCGGGTAAAGGTAACATTACAATCAACCAGAAGGAGCTTGCTGTTTACTTCCCACTGAACATCCTTCAGTATGAGGTAAAGCAGCCACTGCTTGTAACTGAGACTACCGAGAGCTACGATGTAGTTATCAACCTTGTAGGTGGTGGTATCAAGGGTCAGGCAGAGGCAGCTCGCATGGGTATTGCTCGCGCATTGTGCGAGATCAATCCTGAGTATCGTTCCGTTTTGAAGAAGAACGGTTTCCTTACTCGTGATTCCCGTGAGGTTGAGCGTAAAAAGCCAGGTCAGCCAGGCGCACGCCGTAAGTTCCAGTTCAGTAAGCGTTAATCTTACCGCACCAACTATTTCGGCAAAGCACGACAAAGGTTGCAAATCGAGAGGACTACCTATTTATATATTAT
>JAFVXS010000122.1 GCA_017501025.1 Alistipes sp. | reverse complement strand
GGTTGAAGGCAACAAAAAGGACTCGGTAGATATAGGCAATGGTTGGCTATATGCCCGCATCGAAGGTCAAGCGTTCCTTACGGAGGTTAATCACTTTCTCGAACGATGGTTTGCCGAGCAGGGTGTAGAGGCTCTCTCGCCATACGCAAGCAGTGATTTTCGTTATGTTTTCGAAGCGGGGACAAATGCCCAAATCGAGAATAAATCGCTCTGCTTTACAAGCAATTGGTCGGAGCGTCACGTTGCGTATATCTGCGGACTCGGCACCTTCGGGCTATCAAAAGGTTTGATAACCGAACGCGGTGTAAGCGGACGTTTCGGCAGTGTGATTGTCAATGCCGATTTGGAGGTTACTCCACGCAAATACAGTGGGTTGTATGACTACTGCTCGATGTGCGGTGCGTGCGGTGTGAACTGCCCCGCCAAAGCGATAACGTTGCAAGAGGGCAAATCGCATATAAAGTGTACAAGGTATTTCGACACACTGCGTGAACGGTATGCTCCGCGATTTGGTTGCGGCAAGTGTCAGGTCAAAGTCCCTTGCGAACGAAAAGCCCCAAATCTGCACAAATAAAGTTGTTATCTATCAATAAATCGAGCGGAGTCTGAAAACAGACCCCGCTCAATCTTTTATTCTCGATGGTATTTTACATCATCTCTTCGAAGGCGTAATCGACTGCTCGGTTGAGTTGGGCGACAAGCGGCTGTGCCATCTTCAAATCTGCCAAAACACGTTGCAGAAAATCGGGGTGACAGATATCGTCGATAGTCAAATGCTTAATAACTCCCAAATCCTTCATACGCAACAGTTCATCGTAGGGCGTTGGCTCGGGAAAATCTTTCGGATTGCGTTTCAAAACATCAAATCGCGACAATTCAAAGCCTTTACAAGCCTTTATCGACTGCATCATTATATCGCCGTGGTCGATAATCTCCTCGCGGACACTACGCAACAGTGTTGGCGTTGGTGCGTGTATGCCCGCATAGATAAAAGACTCCTTTGATGGCTCGATATGCAGATAGTAACCCGCATAACCGCTCTTCTTGCCGTGTGGAGCAACAAATATCGAGTACCACGTTTTATATGGCGATTTATCGTGCGAAAAACGTATATCTCGATAGATGCGATAGGTGCAGTCCGACAGACGTAACCCTGCCGTCGAAGCATCGAACAGGGCGACACCATCCATAAATTGTGTGGCGAACTCCGTAAAATACTTATGCACTTGCAAATAGGTCTGTTTATTTGCCGCAAACCATTCGCGATTGTTATTCTCGGCAAGTTCCGCCAAAAAATCGACCAACTGACGCATCGCCTACCAAGCAAATAACGGATACTCGCTCATCATCTCATTGACCTCCTTGCGAACGGCAGCAATATTTGCCTCGTTCTCGGCATCGGATAGCACTCGGTCGATAAGCACGACAATCTTCTCCATCATATCCTCACGCAGACCTCGTGTGGTGATGGCCGGAGTACCAAATCGCAAACCCGAAGTTTGGAATGCCGAACGCGAATCGAAAGGTACCATATTTTTGTTCGTCGTAATATCGGCAGCCACCAATGCTTTCTCGGCAACTTTACCGGTCAATTCAGGGAATTTGGTACGCAAATCGACCAAAATAAGGTGGTTATCTGTACCTCCCGATACGATGTTGTATCCACGCTTTACAAATGCCTCCGAAAGAGCTTTGGCATTCTTTACGACCTGCTGCTGATACTCCTTAAACGATGGCGACAGAGCCTCGCCAAATGCTACCGCTTTTGCTGCAATAACGTGTTCGAGCGGACCGCCCTGAATACCAGGGAATACTGCCGAATTGAGAATCTGCGACATCTTCTTAACAACACCCTTCGGAGTGGTCAAATCCTACGGATTATCGAAATCTTTGCCCATCAAAAT
>JAFVXS010000121.1 GCA_017501025.1 Alistipes sp. | reverse complement strand
GGGGCATACCTTGTACCACATAGGGTTTGGCATCGCATCGAGTTTGCCTTTTTGATGGTGGCAGCTGCGGTGTTGGCGGTGACTTTTGCCGTGAATGTGGCACTCTACAAATATTGGGCTTTTCCGCTCGATAGTTCTATATTTCAATACCTTGCAACACCTGTGGAGGCGATGGCAAGCGTTACACTCGGCGAGGCTGTCGAGTACTCGGTTATGGCACTTGTCTATTTTGCGGCTGTCGCTTCGATTTACGGTGCAATTGCCCGATTGCTGTTGCCTGTCGAGTATGTGACGAAACGACGACCGCTCCTCTTTTTGGCGGTTATGATTGTCGTTGCAGGGTTGGATTTCTTGGCAATTCGAGGAGGTGTTACCACTGCGGTAGCAAATCTCTCGAAGGTCTATTTTAGTAAAAATCAATTTTTGAACCACGCAGCCGTACAGCCACTCTTTTCGATTCTCTCGTCGGTGGGCGATACGGGTAGCAATAGCGACTACGAGTTTTGTGATGATGCCACGTTGCAGAGTCGTGCCGATGCGATTTTTGGCGGAGGTGGCAATGTGCGACAACTGCTGCGTGAAGGTGTAGAAAAGCCCAATGTGGTGCTGATTATCGCCGAGAGTTTCGGACGTTCGACCACCGATGCGGTAGTCGAGGGGCAGCGGGTGGCACAACATCTGCATCGACGTCGCAGCGAGGGTGTGTGGTTCGAGAATATTATCGCCTCATCGTACCGTACCGACCGAGGAGTGTTGGCTCTGTTAAGCGGCTTTCCGGCACAACCCAAGGAGTCGCTGATGAAACGGGTGCAGAAGAGCAGCCGTTTGGCATCGATAGCCTCTGCACTGTATGGTAAAGGCTATGCGACAAATTTTCTGCACGGTGGCGACTCGGCATTTACCGATATGGCGTCGTATCTCTATGCGACAGGTTTCGAGCAGCTCTTTGACCTGAAATACTTCTCGATAGATGCTCCGCAGTCGAAGTGGGGCTATGCCGATGATGTTATGGCGAGGGAGTTTATCGCTCTGTGTAGCAGTTTGGAGCAGTTGGAGAGTCCCTATTTTGCTGTTTGGCAGACGTTGTCGAGCCACGAGCCTTTCGATGTTCCGTATGCGGTGTTCGAGGATAAGATGCTCAACTCGATGGCATTTGCCGATAACTGTATCGAGGAGGTGGTGTCGGCTTTGGAGCAGAACCCCGAGTGGGACAATACGCTGCTGATAATCACCGCCGACCACGCCTATCCATACCCCTATGGTACGGCTGCATCGAGCGTAACCCGCCATCGGATACCTATGCTGTGGTTAGGTGGTGCGTTGAAGGCTCCTTGTGAGGTCGAAACCTATGGGTCGCAGAGCGATATTGCTGCAACTCTGCTGACGCAATTGGGTTGTTCGACCGCAGATTTTCCGTTGAGTCGCAATATTTTGGACGAGAATATAGAGCATTTCGGCTACTACACATTCAACAACGGTTTCGGCACGATAGATGACGAGGGAGTGTTGGTTTACGACTGCACTGCCGACGCTCCGATTACGTCGGAGGGCGACGATGCAAGGCGTCAGCAACGTGGAGAGACCATCCTGCAATTAACCTATAAAATCATCAATGCACTATGAGGTCGAAGAGTCCGCTTTTGAAGCCACAATGTATGCCGAATGGCACCTATCGATTGATTTACACCTCCAAGGAGGGCAATCTTGTTGCACGAATGGATGAGTGCTACGATATGCACGAATCGGGGCAGTATCGCGAGGCGTGTATGTTGCGTTCGCGTACCTTTCCGATAATTATGGAGGCGATTGATGAGGCGATGAACGATAGCGGTGGCGATATCACGCTCGACCGCACTCACGATAATACGCTTGCGGCAATGGAGTTTATCCATACGGCAGCAATCGATAACTACCTGATGAATATGTGCGAGGTTGCGGCGGCACAACTCGAACTGCTGCTCGATTGCGACGACGAGGACCCGTTGCAGGCAACCCCGACACTCGCGCTCTGCTACGTTGCAATCGATGATTGGGACAATTTGGAGGCGATAGAGATGGATTTGGACACCAAATCGCCACTCTATGCGTTGGTGCATCTGTGTCGCCTTTATAACCGCCTCGGTACAATATCGGAGCCCGATTTCGAGTTGCTGAAAAGATACCATCGACACCTCTGCGACGAGATTTTGTTGGACGAACATCCGACCGACGAGGCGTATATGAGGGGTATTATGGTCGAGCCTGCCGAGCCAAAGGCATTGGCACGCGAACTCTATCTGCGATGCGAGGTGGCACTCTCGCACCAACCTGCATTTGTTGAGGCTCTGTGTGAGCGACTGCGGTAGGATTAGCGCCGCACTAGGACGAATAGGACGAATAGGACAACTAGGACGAGCGACCATAAAAAAAACAGCCACAAAGTGGCTGTCCTAAAAGTCCTATTTGTCCCAGCAGTCCCGGCAAAAAAAGCGAGGGAGTAGTGCAAAAACCGCGAAGCGGAAGACCTTATAAGACTTTAATTGACTTTACTCGACCTTATCGGCAAAGCCGTTGCCGTAAAGCGGCAAACTCCCTAATTCCTAAACTCGATTCTGCCATCTTCCGCATCGATTGTGATCGGTTTGGAGTGGTCGATTGACCCTGCCAAAATCATCTTCGACAGACTATTCACCACCTCGCGTTGAATAACTCGTTTTACGGGGCGGGCACCATAGAGTGCATCGTATCCGAGCTGTGCTATAAGGTGCTTGGCTGCATCGGTATAATTGAGTGTTATGCCGTTGTGTGCCAGCATCTTGGCGACGCTGTGAAGTTGAATATCGACAATCTGTTCGATGTCGGATTCACGCAATGGGTCGAACATCACTATCTCGTCGATACGGTTCAAAAATTCGGGTTTCAGCGTTCGACGCAACATCTCCATAACCTCACGGTTGGCACTCTGTCGTGCCTCCTCGAAAGCACCCTCCGAACCGTCGGTCAGGGCTTTGGTATATAGCTCCTGAATCAGTTGCGAGCCTAAATTCGAGGTCATAATGATAATCACGTTGCGGAAATCGACCGTGCGACCTTTGTTGTCCGTAAGTCGTCCATCGTCCAACACCTGCAACAGCAGATTGAAGACGTCGGGATGGGCCTTCTCAATCTCATCCAACAGCACCACCGAATATGGTTTGCGACGTACCGCCTCGGTGAGTTGTCCGCCCTCGTCGTAGCCGACATATCCGGGAGGGGCTCCTACGAGTCGGGATACGCTGTGTCGCTCCTGATACTCGCTCATATCTATTCGGGTCATCATATTCTCGTCGGCGAAGAGTTGCTCTGCCAACGCCCTTGCCAACTCGGTCTTTCCGACACCCGTAGTGCCTAAAAAGATGAATGAGCCAATAGGACGACGCATATCGTTGAGTCCTGCTCGTGAGCGACGAACGGCATCGGCAACAACCTCGATGGCGTGGTGCTGACCGACTACGCGACGTTGCAACTCACGCTCCATATTGAGCAGTTTCTCCCGCTCCGAAGCCAACATTCGTTGTAGCGGAATACCCGTCCAACGCGATACAACCTCGGCAATATCGGCAGCCGAGACCTCCTCCTTAATCATTCTGTCACTGCTGTTTTGGTTGTCGAGTTCGCTTTGCAGGGCGTCGATTTTGCGTTGCTCCTCGACCAGCAGACCGTAGCGAATCTCGGCAACACGTCCGTAGTCGCCCTGACGTTCCCGCTCCTGTGCCTCGATTTTCAGTGCCTCGATATGTTGTTTTGCCTGCTGTATCGAGGCGAGAATTTCACGCTCCTTCTGCCACTTTGCCCGCTGTGCATTGCTTTGTGAACGGAGGTTTTCGATTTCGTGGTCGAGCAGTTCGATACGCTCCTTATCGCCTTCGCGACGGATAGCCTCACGCTCGATTTCGAGTTGGCGGGTACGACGCTCCAACGCATCAATCTCCTCGGGTACGGAGTTCATCTCCAAACGCAGTCGTGATGCCGCCTCGTCAATCAAATCTATCGCTTTGTCGGGCAGAAAACGCTGCGTGATATAGCGGTGCGAGAGCTCTACGGCAGCCACTATCGCCTCATCCTTGATGCGTACGCGGTGGTGATTTTCGTAACGCTCCTTCAACCCTCGCAGTATCGATGTTGCCGCCTCGACCGATGGCTCATCTACCATCACACGCTGAAAACGTCGCTCCAACGCCTTGTCCTGCTCGAAATACTTTTGGTACTCGTCGAGCGTGGTGGCTCCTATGGTACGCAACTCGCCACGAGCCAAAGCGGGTTTCAGAATGTTGGCAGCATCCATTGCTCCGCTCGACTTTCCGGCACCTACAAGGGTGTGAATCTCGTCGATGAAGAGCAGAATTTCGCCTGCCGAATCGGTAACCTCGCCCACTACGGCTTTGAGTCGCTCCTCGAACTCGCCCTGATACTTCGCACCCGCAATCAACGCTCCCATATCGAGCGAATAGATCTGTTTGGTAAGCAGATTTTCGGGTACGTCGCCATCGACAATTCGGTGGGCTATGCCTTCGGCAATAGCGGTCTTTCCGACACCTGCCTCGCCGACCAAAATAGGGTTGTTTTTGGTGCGTCGCGAGAGAATCTGCAATACTCGACGTATCTCCTCATCACGGCCGATTACGGGATCCAATTTGCCCTCTCTGGCGAGTGCGTTGAGGTTTATTGCATACTTGTCGAGAGTGTCGAAACTCTGCTCGCTGCTCTGTGAATCGATTTTCGAGCCACGACGAAATTGTCGGACAGCCTCCATAAGCTCCTTTTCGGATACACCCGCCTTGCGAAGCAGGTCGGAAGCGGTGCCACGTTCGGCATTGAGTGCAAGCAGCAGATGCTCCACCGAGGCGTATTTGTCGCCAAACGGCTTTGTGAAGTCGATGGCTCGCTGGATGACGAGCGACAAATCACGCGAAAAGTAGTTGTCGCCCGTGCCCTGTACCTTTGGCAACGAAGCCACACTGCGGTTGATATCGTTTCGCAGTGGTGCGATGGCTACGCCGATACGCCCGAGCAGATAGATTGAGAGCGAGTCGTCGTCGGCAACGAGAGCCTGCAAAAGGTGAATAGGCTCAACGGCTTGCGACGATGCTTGCGAAGCACTTTGAACGGCACTTTGTAGAGCCTCTTGTGCTTTGATTGTCAGTGAATTGATGTTTGCCATAATATTCTAATTTTTTTGGTTTTTTCTGCAAAATTTTTCGTTCTAAATGCTCCGCCAGCAAATCTTTTGCCAATGACATCGTTTCAGCCATTTTGTCGCAATGCAGGCAGGGGTGTCACACGGTTGTCGCAGTCGTTTGCCATTTTGTCCGACAATCTGTCGCAGGTGGCAAAATCGCCCGAAGAGTGTTTTGTTATATTCCGAAATAAATTTCGGATATATTGCAGATGTTTTCTAAACTTTTTTTCGTACCTTTGCCGCACGTATGGAACAATTTGTAGTATCGGCTCGAAAATATCGCCCCACGACATTTGCGTCGGTGGTAGGTCAGCACCACATCACATCGACACTGAAAAACGCCATTGAGCGTGGTCAGTTGGCACACGCCTACCTCTTTTGCGGACCGCGAGGTGTCGGTAAAACCACCTGTGCCCGAATCTTTGCAAAGGCTATCAACTGCCTCAATGCAACGGGTAGCGAGGCGTGTAACGAGTGTGATTCGTGCCGCTCGTTCAACGAGGGACGTTCGATGAATATCCACGAGCTCGATGCCGCATCGAACAACTCGGTGGACGATATCCGCAACCTCAACGAACAGGTGCGAATTATTCCGCAGATGGGTCGCTACTCGGTCTTTATCATCGATGAGGTCCATATGCTCTCGACGGCAGCGTTCAATGCCTTTCTAAAAACGTTGGAG
>JAFVXS010000120.1 GCA_017501025.1 Alistipes sp. | reverse complement strand
GGCGAACTCCGTGGCGGAAAGATTGTCGATTGCCGCTTCTCGAAGATATCCGAAGCCTTCACCAACGGACACTCCATAGGAGGTATTGTCGGCGGTATGTACGGTGGCGAAGTCAGCAACTGTACGGTCGAGGGTATCGTTGGCTCGAAGGATGACTACTGCGGAGGTGTTGTGGGAAATTTCGCAGAGGGCAAAGTTCTCGACTGCACGGTACAAGGGTGTGCCGAGGTGAGTTCGTACAACGACTACTGCGGAGGTATTGCAGGTGCGATGTACACCACCGGTGCAGCAATTATCGATGGCTGTACGGTCTATTGCGACGTGACCACAAACAATATTGTAGGCGGTATCGTGGGCTATATTCGTCCGAACACATCGGGCGGAAAGATTGTGGTTGCCAACTCGATATATGTTGGTGGCGAGGTCTATGCTCTCGGCTTCAACTCTAACCGATACAACCTCGCAGGCGGTATCACGGGTTGGATTCACGGCAACTACGAGAAGGTGACTTTTGCCAATGTTGTGGCTCTGCCAAAGTGTGTTCGCGGACAGTCGATGTGGAACGGAAAGGTCTCGGCAGGTGGCATTGCGGGCATTACGGGCTTCCGAAACGGCAGCACGAAGTGCCAAATCTCGAACTGCTACACCAATATCACCGATGGAACGATTCTGCTCGGTGGAGCACCCGTGTCGGCACACTCGTCGGACAACTACGGAGCCTTGTATGGACGTATTACGGAGGAGATTACGCTCACACACTTCTACTACGACGAATCGATACAAATCGGTGCCGATAACGTGCTGTCACACCTCAAAAAGACAAACTGTCAGGCTCTGTCGTCGGCAAAGATGACCGACGGAACCCTGCTCGCACAACTCAACGCAGCGGTGCAGGCAACCCCGACAATTGAGGGTATTACGATGCGACAGTGGGTTGCCGATGCAAATGGCTACCCCGTAATCTCGACCGCACCGGCAAATGTCTCGCCTGCAACGGCACAGCCAAAGCGTGTGAGCGTTATCGGCGACTCGATATCTACCTTCCGAGGCTATATTCCGTATGGCTACGGTGCCCACTATCCGACTACGGATGGCGATTTGAACCTCGTGGGACAGACCTATTGGTATCGATTGATATATGACTTTATGCAGAATGCCCGCTTGGAGCGTAATATCTCCTACTCGGGTACCTGCGTTACGAACTCTTCGACTACGGCAGATAGCTACTACGCAAAGCGATTTATCGACCAGCAGGGTGTGGGCGATGCCGATATCGTGATTATCCACGGTGGAACGAATGACTGTGCAAAAAATATCGGACAACTCGTCGATGGTTTGTCGATGAAGTCCCATACACCTCCATCCGACAGCGTTGTCGAGGCTCTGTGCCAGACTGCCGACAAGGCTACAACACGTGCGGAGATTGAGGCGTTGGACGATACCACATTCTGCGAGGCGTATATCAAACTGATAAAACTGATTCGTGAGCGACGTGCCGACACGAAGATTGTCTGCGTTATCGGTGACTACCTCAATGGCGGTATCCAGCAGTCGATACATAAGATTGCAAAACACTACGACGCCAAGGTTGTGGACCTGCTTGCGGTTAATGGCTTCAACGACCAGACCTATATGCCGAAACACGACTATAACCCAGCGACAGGCAAGGGTTGCCACCCAAGCTCAAAGGGTATGGAGTTTATAGCCCGCAAAATCTACACCGAACTCGGTGCGTGGCTCGAAGAGTAGAGTAACAATCGGCTCTGCCGATGCGGCTTCGCCGAAGAGGTGCTAGCGACGTTAGGGGTGTTAAAGCCGTTAGGGGGGGTGCTTTGGTTGCTTTTCCCTAAACTTCTTAAATTCCCTAATCTCCCTATTGCGGCGCCTGCTTTTTTGCTTTGCCTGCTTTGCAGCAACGGCTTCGCCGATAAGGTCGAGTAAGGTCAATTAAGGTCTTATAAGGTCTTCCGCTTCGCGGCTTTCGCAATACTCCCTCGCTTTTTGCCGTCGGTTGGTTGTCGGTTGTTGGTTGTCGGCAGCCCGACCTTACCCGACTTTACCTGACCTTATCCTCGGCTGCCGCTGTGCCCACTTGCCGCCGCTTTGGTCGCCCGTCCTAGCTGTCCTAGTCGTCCTAGTCGTCCTAGTTGTCCTAGTGCGGCGAACCCGCTTGTCGCCGCTTTGCCCGCTCTCCCTAACCTCCCTAAATTCCTTAAACTCCCTAATCTCCCTATCGCGGCGCGGTCGCGGCCTTGGTCGCCCGTCCTAGTAGTCCTATCTGTCCTAGCCGTCCTACTGCGGCGTACCAGCTTACCGTCGCCGCCCTCCCTGCCCCAATTTTATGCAATACCTTAATATAAAGTTGCTTATATAGAAATATTTTGCTATATTTGTAGCGTCTTGTGTTATTTTTGGCACTTGGCATACATACGAAAGTGTTTTCGCACGTCCTTCAAAGAGAATGTGGAAGTTTTCAGAGTAGTAGGACAACGAAAGGCACTCATATCTTGTTTAGAACACGGTAGGAGCAATCTATGCCCCATTACGATTCTATTCAAGTGTGGGGTATTGCATTACGTTTACTACTACAAGGTCATTCCACAACCCTCTTTGAGGTAAACGAAATCGACTCTGCACTTTCTTTTTTTTGATTTATACAAATACATCGCCGTATCAGGAGCCGGACGGGTAGAATTGAACCAAAAGTCAATTTTACTATGAGAAATTTTAGATATTTTATCGAAAATTGTCCTCCGATGCTACGCCGACTATGTCTGTGTGGTATTTTCCTATTGTTCGCATCGTCGCTTTCAGCACAGAAAGTGCGTACGGTAAGTGCCGAGTATATCTACTATCCACCCGAGAATGTCACGCTCGAACAGGCAAAAGCGACTGCCATAGAGAGGGCTCGACTCGAAGCGATAGCCAACGAGTTTGGAACCAATGTATCGCAAACCAACACTATCGTCATATCGAACGACAAGGAGGGGTCGAACACCCAATACAACACCTATGGCTCTACGGAGGTCAAGGGCGATTGGATTGCCGACACAGCCGAGCCACAAGTGCAGATTAGCTACGAGGGTGGTATGCTGGTGATTAAGGTTAAGGTTGCGGGTAAAGTCCGAGAGCGTAACTCTGCCGACATAGAGTTGGATATAGCGACACTCTGCAACGGCACGCCGAGCGAAAGTTTTAAGAACAACGATAAATTTGCTGTTCGGTTTAAGGCTGCTGCCAATGGTTTTTTGTCGATATATCTTATCGACGACAATGTTGAACAGGCATACTGTCTGCTACCTTACGAGAACGAAAACGGAATGGCTCGCGAAATCGAAAAGGGCAAAACCTATACGCTGCTATCGACTGCCGATCCGGTCTATCCTTACCGCGAGGAGACTATTCTTACGACCGAAAAAAAGGTCGATTTCAACCGTCTTGCAATCATATTTTCAACCACTCGCTTTGCTATGCCGCTTACCGAACAGGGAGCTTATGTGCCGGAACTTACTTCGACCGGCTTTGAGCGATGGTTGCAGAAAAACCGCATTAAGGATGAGTCTATGATGGTGATTTACAAAACATTGGAGATAAAAAAATAAGATATTATGAAAAGATTATTTCTAATCTGTTTGCTATGCCTTACGGCTTTCGAGGTGATTGCACAGACCGCAAATGTCTATATTATACGTAAATCACTGCTTGGAGCCGCGTTCAAGTTGCCGATTGCAGTAAATGATGTGCAAATAGGAAAGCTTGCATCCCGAAAGTATATCCTATGTACGGTTCCTGCGGGCCAAATTACCATAAGTATAGTGGTAAAGAATAGTGACAAAGTTACACTCAACGCTGTGCCGGGTCAGGATTACTATATTTTGACGAATACTACCCACCCAACCGTTGTGCAGGTAAATGCTGTTGAGGGTATGGAGATGGTTAATAAATTAAAGTTAGACCAAGCGTTGGCACTTGGCAGCAATGGCGAAGTCCTTCCTGCTACATCACCGTCGCAGATGGGAGGTCTGCAACCAGTTTATGCTAATGCACAACCTGCACCACAGCCCGTGTATCAGCAGCCGGCTCAACAGGCAGTATATTCGGCTCCAAATGGCACATACTCTTCGTCCAATTTTGCAAATTTGCGACAACGTTATAACGAGACCGAATACACCTTCAATATGTTGTTTAGTCGCAAAAGCACTTTTACCAAACAGCAACAATATCAGATGGATTTTATCCGCTATAACCTATTGATGGTTGGCAAAAAAATCAACAACATAATAGAGCGAGAGCAGAAAGGCAAACCGGTTGATGCCCAAATATCCGAAGCAAACTACACATTGTCGTCGGTGGATAGTGAGATTTTGAAACAATTGGGTTATCAAGTAGTCCATAGTGACACTACCGACGCCCCTGCGATGGCTGCTCAATCGGTGCAACAACCCGTGTATCAACAACCCGTACCACAACCCGTGCAGCAGCCTGCATACCAACAACCTGCATATCAGCAACAACAGGCACCACAACCTATGTATCAGCAACCGGCACAGCAGCCACAAATGGCGGCACAAGCAGGCCGTAATAGCGATGTCGATATCAATGTCCCTGTAACGGGAAAGAAGGCTCCAAATACATTTGTGCTGATTATTGCCAACGAGAACTACGAATTTGTCGATGATGTGCAGTATGCGATTAACGATGGCGAGGCGTTCCGCGAATATTGTATCAAGACTTTGGGTGTTCCCGAGCGTCAGGTGTGGTTCTATAAGGATGCTTCGGCAGGTATTATTTCGGGTGGTGTAGATAAGATGATGCAGGCAATGAATATCTTTAACAATGCCAAGGCTATCGTCTATTACTGCGGACACGGTATTCCCGACGAGAAGACAGGCGATGCCTACCTTGTACCTACCGATGGACGTGGCACAAATGTAGCAACTTGTTACAGCCTCAACAAACTATATAAGACACTCTCGTCCAACCCATCGACCCAAGTGACCTACTTTATGGACGCCTGCTTTACAGGTGCCAATCGTAACGGCTCTATGCTTGTTGCGGCACGAGGCGTTGCACGTGAAGCGAAAAAAGAGGTTGTAAAGGGTAATACGGTTGTCTTCTCGGCAGCCTCGGGCGACGAGACAGCGATGCCGTTTAAGGAGAAGCAACACGGTCTGTTCACATACTTCTTGCTCAAAAAGTTGCAGGAGTCAAAAGGAGAGATTTCGTATGGCGATTTGGCGGACTATATCCGCGACAATGTTAAAAAGGAGGCCTTCCTGACAAACGAGAAACCTCAAAATCCGGTTGTTGCCACCAGCGAAGCATCCGTCGCTACGTGGAGAAATTACAAAATGTAGCAGATTTTTTCGACTTAACAGCGCAAAAATATTGTGTTATGATGAATATAAAATTACGCACGCTATCGCTTCTGGTTATGCTCTTTGTGGGAACAGGGTTTGTTGAGGCGAAGAAGACAATTTACTCAACACCGGTTACCAAAAAATTCACATTTACAAGTACGCCCGAGGGTGCAAAAGTTTATTACGAAGGTCGTGTGATATGTCCGTCCACACCCGGCGAGGCATATATCTCTTGTAGCGGAGTTATTACTCCCGATAAAAAGAATTTAGAGGAGTCTATTAATCAGGCTATTTGTGATAGCCGTCTGACTTTTACATTTGTTAGAAAAGGCTATTTGAAGAGAGAGGTCAATATAGAGCCTACCATAACTCCTGTTAAATCGACATATAAGTTTGATTGGGTTCCTTTTGTAGAGTGTGAACTACAAAAAGACCCCAAATTTGAGTAGATTGATTGCAAGAAATATCGGACAATTTGTCTGTTGAATTATTTTATTAACCAATTAAAACTTTATTTATTATGAAAAAACTTCTTCTTATGGGTGTCGTTGCAGCAATGCTTACATCGTGCTCGATTCACCGTGCAACTGTTATTTCGACAGAGCAGCCTGTTTCAACAAAAACAACAACAACTGTTGCTTCGTTGAACGTTAGCCAAAAGCGAGTTACGTACACTTACAACCCTACAAAGTCTGACGCAAAGCGTTTGTCGGCTGCACAGCTGATGGAGAATGCTATGTATATGGCTTTGAAGCAGAATGGCAATGCTGATGTGTTGGTAAAGGTTAATAGCTATGTTACCACAAAAGTTGGTTTGTCTGGTCGTCGTATTAAGAGCATCTCTGTTTCGGGTTATCCAGCTTACTACACCGATATCCGTGAGCCAAACGAGGCTGATTACAAGAACCTCTATATCTTCGGTGCAACAAACTTGCAAGAGGTTACCGTTGAGGATGATAACGCAACCAAGATTTTGAAAACTTGCCCAGCTGCAAAACAGCAAGGTGATCGCAAAAAGAAAGGTGGTCTCTTTGGTCGCCTTTTAGGTAAATAACCGAAAATTCATTTATTCCAAGACACGGCCGACAATGTAAGTTTGTCGGCTGTGTTGCTTTTAATAGCCACCCCCATCCTAGTTGTCATAGCTGTCCTATTGGTCCTACTGCGGCTTCTGTTGGTTGTGTCCGCCACCGACCTTACTCGACCTTACTCGACTTTACCTGACCTTACCCGACCTTATCCTCGGCTGCTGCTATACCCGCTTGTCGTTGCTTTGGTCGCTTGCCGCCGCTTTGGTCGCTCGTCCTAGCCGTCCTAGCCGTCCTAGCCGTCCTAGTGCGGCGTACCCGCTTGTCGCTGCTTTGGCCGCTTGCCGCTGCTTTGGCCGCTCGTCGTTGCTTTGGTCGCTTGTCGCCGCCGTGGTCACCCGTCCTAATAGTCCTAGCTGTCCTAGTAGTCCTATTGCGGCGTACTGCGGCAGTAGTTTCCGTGCTGTTTCCCAAATGCCACGCCCTCTTTTCTAAAATTTTTGCAGTTTTTTTACAAAAAATTTGGCGGTAAAGAATTTTTGCCCTATATTTGCACTCGCAAAACCTCCAAAGGTGGAGCAAAGTTCTTAAAATTTGCGGAAATAGCTCAGTTGGTAGAGCACAACCTTGCCCCAAAAGGATAAACACATCCAACCTTGGCAAGGTAGCAAAAAAAGGATGTGAACGATTTGCGGAAATAGCTCAGTTGGTAGAGCACAACCTTGCCAAGGTTGGGGTCGCGAGTTCGAGTCTCGTTTTCCGCTCCAAGTCCAAAAGTTTTGAGGACAAAATTAAGCAAAACCCTTTGAAACATCGTTTCAGAGGGTTTTTCATTTGTTGTCGGTCGGTATCGTTCCGACACCG
>JAFVXS010000119.1 GCA_017501025.1 Alistipes sp. | reverse complement strand
GGGATAGAGCAGTTCACGTTATACATCGACATATGGTCGCCGTTGTACGTAGCCCAGCCCAATGCTGCTTCGCTCAAATCGCCCGTGCCTATAACCATTCCGCCAACCATATTGGCGATATCCATCAATATCTGTGTGCGTTCGCGTGCCTGACCATTTTCATAGGCTATGCCACGGTCGTCGTCAGCGAGTCCGATATCCTTGAAGTGTTGCTCGCAAGCCGCCTTAATCGAGATTTCGCGAATCGTAACACCGAGTTGTTGCATCAGTGTCATTGCGTTGTCGTAGGTGCGGTTTGTGGTGCCAAATCCCGGCATTGTTACAGCAGTAATACCCTTGCGGTCCAATCCGAGCATATCGAATGTGGCGACTGTAACCAAAAGTGCCAGAGTCGAATCCAAACCTCCCGAAATACCCAATACAACCTGTTTGCACGAGGTATGCGTGAGTCGTTGTGCCAATCCGGCCATCTGTATATTGAAGATTTCGCGGCAGCCGTCGTCGATATGTTTCGGAATAAATGGCGATGGCGATATTTCGCGTTCAATCGGACTGTCCGATAGATGTATTGGCAACTGCAACACCTCATAGCGGTCGTAGAGATTGATAAACGAGGTGTGACGCAGACGCTCCAAAAGCAGATATTCGACGTCGATATCGGCAATCGTGAGGTGAGGTGTGCGGATAAAACGCTCTTTGGCTGCGATTATTGTTCCATTCTCGGCAATGATTCCGTTGCCGGTCAATACCAAATCTGTCGAAGATTCGCCAACGCCTGCCGAGCAGTAGATATATCCGCTCAATGTACGGGCAGATTGTTGCTCTACAAGCGAACGTACATAGGCGTGTTTGCCGACAATTTCGGGAGTGGCAGAGAGGTTGAACAGCAGGGTTGCACCACTCAATGCCATATCTGATGATGGTGGTGCAGGTACCCACAAATCTTCGCAAATCTCGATACCGAAAGTTACATTATCGATAGCAAAGAGCAGGTCGGAGCCAAACGGCACATCCTGATTGCAGAGCCTGATTTTCGTTGCACGAATATCGCGACCCGATGCAAACCAACGGCTCTCGTAAAATTCCGAGTAGTTAGGGATATAACTCTTTGGTACGGCACCGCAAATTTTACCGTTGCTAACCACTACGGCTGCGTTATAGAGGTTGTTCTTGTATGGTATCGGCATACCGACAATTACCGTAATAGGGAGTTGTAGTGCCGACAACTCGCCCAAAGCCCGCTCGGCACCCTGCAATAGGCGTTGTTGGGCGAACAAATCGCCACAAGTGTAACCCGTAAGCGATAATTCGGGCGACACAACGATACTTACACCTCGTTCGATCGCCTCGTGACAGAGTGCAACGATACTCTCTACGTTGCTGTGACAATCGCCAATACGCACCAATGGCGTAGCGGTTGCAACCTTGACAAAACCGTAACGGTGATTCATCTCTTATACTATTTAGCCCAATTTTGAGCAAGATTTATAATTACATTTACAGCCTTCTGCATCGAGTTCAATGAGCAGTATTCAAACTTGCCGTGGAAGTTCATACCACCGGCAAAGATATTTGGACAAGGCAGACCCATAAACGACAATCGGGCACCGTCGGTACCTCCTCGAATAGGGCGGACGATAGGCTCGACACCTGCATCACGAATAGCCTCCAATGCCTTGTCAATCACCTGTGGATGCGGTTCAACCATCTTACGCATATTGTAGTATTGGTCTTTGAGAGTGAGTGTCAGCACACCTTCGCCATACTTTTTGTTGAGCATATCGACAACTGACCACATCCAAACTTTACGTTGCTCGAACTTCTCGGCAGAGTGGTCACGGATGATGAACGAAATTTGTGCCTCCTCGACCGTGCCACTGATACCTACGCAGTGATAGAATCCTTCGTATTCGGCAGTGGTCTGCGGACGCTCTGCTGCGGGTAACATCATATTGAGTTCGCAAGCTATATCGATAGCATTTATCATCTTGTTTTTTGCATATCCAGGATGAACATTGCGTCCCTGAATAGCGATTTTTGCCGATGCGGCATTGAAGTTCTCATACTCCAACTCGCCCTCGTAACCGCCATCCATAGTGTATGCAAAGTCGGC
>JAFVXS010000118.1 GCA_017501025.1 Alistipes sp. | reverse complement strand
GCGAGGAGATTATCACCGAGATACTTAACAACGTAATCGTACCTTAATCCAAGATGATACAGAGCGAGAGTGATATCCTGAAACGTGTCCGCCACATCGAGATAAAGAGTCGTGGTTTGTCGAATGAGATTTTCGCAGGAAAGTACCATACGGCATTCAAGGGACGCGGTATGTCGTTTGCCGAGGTGCGTGAGTACCGCATAGGCGACGACGTACGCGATATCGATTGGAATGTCACCGCCCGCAGCCGTAAACCCCATATCAAAGTCTATGAGGAGGAGCGCGAACTTACGATGATGTTGATGGTCGATGTAAGTTCGTCGCAGATGTTTGGCTCGACAATCTCGACCAAGCAGAATATCCTCACCGAGATTGCCGCCGTATTGGCATTTTCGGCTGCCCAGACGGGCGACAAGGTGGGTTGCATACTCTTTTCGGACCGTGTGGAGCGTTTTATTCCGCCAAAGAAGGGTCGCAGCCATATCCTGATGATTATCCGCTCGCTGTTGGAGTATCGCCCCGAACGCAGTGGAACGCAGATTTCGGAGGCTGTTCGCTATATGACCAACGTCAATAAGAAGCGTTGCACAGCCTTTCTGCTCTCGGACTTTATCAACCCTCGACGCGATATGGAGCCATTGTCCGATGCGTTGAAGATTGCCGCCTCACGTCACGATATCGTTGCCGTAAGGGTTACCGACCGTCGTGAAGCGGAGTTGCCCGATGTGGGTATCGTCGAGATGCAGGATGCCGAGACGCATCGACAAGTGTGGGTCGATACCTCGTCGAAGCGGGTGCGTGAAGCCTATGCCGCCGATGTCAATCAGCAACGCGAGACGATTGCCGAGTTGTTGCGACACAATCGGGTCGATATGGCAGAGGTCACAACCGACAGCGACTATGTTAAAGAACTTATAAAACTCTTCAAAAAGCGATGAGTTTCAGAACATTACGATACTTTTTAGCACTACTGCCCACCATCGTCATCTGCCACGAGGCTCTGTCGCAGGATGTAAAGTCGCAACCCCGTATCGATGCGACAATCTCTGCCGACAGCGTGATGATTGGCGACCGCTTTACGCTATCGATTGATGTCGAACACGACGTTATGCAGGTTATCGCCTTCCCGTCGTTCGACTTCTCCTCGACAAGCGTCGATAGCGGCACGGCAGAGGGTGTAACCGACAACAAGGATGCGGAGCGTGCAAGTGCTACGCCACGACCAAATATCGAGTGTCTCCAAGACCACCCTGTCGATACCATCCGCCGTTCGGGACGACTGCTACACCTGCGGAAACGCTACACAATGGCAGCCTTCGACGAGGGAATCTACTCGTTGGGGCGTCCGAAGGTGTTGTGCATCGACAAAAACCGTGTCGATACGCTCGAAGCCGCCAACAACGTAGAGGTTGTGGTGGCGACATTCCTTATCGACTCCACAGCGAAGGGTGTGCTGGACTTCAAACCGCAGAAACATCTGCCATTCCGATTTGGCGAGATTTCGGGCTACCTCACCGCAGCACTGATTGTTGCCGCGATTATCGCCCTTGCGATATGGGTTTTGGCTCGCCACTTGGCAAAGCGTGGCAAGTCGCTTGCCGACCTGTTCCGTCCCGAGCCGCCACTGCCACCGCATATCGTTGCCATCTCGGCTTTGGAGGCTCTGCACAACCGCAAATTGTGGCAGAACAATATGCACAAGGAGTACTACTCGTCGTTGAGCGAAATTCTGCGTACCTACCTCGACGGTCAATTCGGCGTAGGGGCTATGGAGATGACCACCGACGAGATTATCGAGGCGATAAAGCCTATCGCACTACCTCAAAAGAGTGCTATGGATTTGGTCTCGTTGCTGCGTGATGCCGACCTTGTGAAGTTTGCAAAGGCACTGCCCGAAGCATCCGAAAACGAGGAGGCGTATGCAAAGGCTTACTACTTTGTCGAGGAGACCAAACCCGTAGAGGAGAGCGACGAGGATGCCGACGAGGAGAGTGCCGAGGCGATACTTTCAACCACAAAAAACGAAAATCGAGATGAGAGGGCATAGATTTATTACGGTGTTGATTCTCCTGTTGCTGATGGCGGCAGGCGATGGCTTGGCACAGCGAATGCCCGAACGCAGTTTGGTGCGTAAAGGCAACCGCCAGCACGACCGAGGCGACCTCGACAAGAGTATCGACAGCTATTCGCGAGCTTTGGTCGAGGCTCCGCAGTCGTTCGAGGCGTCGTTCAACCTCGCTACGGCACAAGCCCGCAAGGGTATGTTCGACCGCAGTGAGAAGCGTCTGCGACAGCTCTATGCCGACACTCTGCGAAGCGATATCGAGCGTGGCGAGATAGCCTACAACCTCGGCAATACGCTCTTTGCACAACAGCGATTGGAGGAGGCTCTGAACTGCTATCGCGATGCTATGCGTTTCAATGGCGACGATATGGAGGCGAAGTTCAACTATGCCTACACAAAGGCCCTTTTGCAGCAG
>JAFVXS010000117.1 GCA_017501025.1 Alistipes sp. | reverse complement strand
CAGGCACGTTTTGCAGAGATTCGCAGTTGCGAGAATTATGGCGTAGCAGAGCCATCGGGTCGTACGATTATGATTGAGTACTCGTCGCCAAATACCAATAAGCCTCTGCACCTTGGTCATATTCGTAACAACCTGCTCGGTTATTCGGTTGCCCAAATTCTCAAAGCCAACGGACACAATGTTATCAAGGCAAACCTCGTAAACGACCGTGGTATTCATATCTGCAAGTCGATGGTTGCTTGGCAACTCTATGGCAATGGCGAAACTCCCGAATCGAGTGGCAAAAAGGGTGACCACCTTGTAGGAGATTACTACGTAGAGTTCGATAAGCACTACAAAGCAGAGATTCGACAGCTTGTAGAGGGCGGAATGAGCGAAGAGCAGGCAAAACGTGAGGCTCCTATTATGCTTAAAGCCCAAGAGTTGTTGCGTCGTTGGGAGGCAAAAGATGCAGAAGTTCGTGCATTGTGGGAGAAGATGAACGGTTGGGTCTATGAGGGCTTCGATGTTACATATAAGGCACTCGGCGTCGATTTCGACAGGATTTACTACGAATCGCAGACCTATCTGCTCGGCAAATCAATTGTTCAGGAGGGACTCGATAAGGGCCTCTTTTTCCGTAAGGAGGATGGCTCGATTTGGATTGACCTTACGGCCGACGGATTGGATGAGAAGTTGCTGTTGCGTGGCGATGGCACCTCTGTATATATGACACAGGATTTGGGTACGGCATTGAAGCGTTTCGATGAGGACTCTCTCGACGGCATAATCTACGTGGTAGGTAATGAGCAGAATTACCACTTCCAAGTGTTGAAACTCATTCTCAAAAAGTTGGGTCACGATTGGAGCGACGATATTTACCACCTCTCCTATGGTATGGTTGAACTTCCGGAGGGTAAGATGAAGTCGCGCGAAGGAACTGTTGTCGATGCCGATGATTTGGTTGCAGATATGATTCAAACCGCTCGCGAAATGTCCACCGAATTGGGCAAATTGGAGGGTTGTTCGACCGAAGAGGCCGATGGAATCTGCTCTATGGTGGGTTTGGGTGCTTTGAAGTACTTTATTTTGAAGGTGGACCCAAAGAAGACAATGTTGTTCGACCCACGCGAGTCCATCGATTTCAATGGCAATACCGGACCATTTATCCAATACACTCACGCACGTATCTGCTCGGTATTGCGTAAGGCGGAAGAGTCGGCAATCGACTACGCATCGGATGTTGTTGCTCCATATCTGCCGGAGGAGATAGAGTTGGTGAAGATGCTCTGCGACTACCCTGCTATCATTCGTACAGCAGGCGACAACTTTGCTCCATCGGTCATTGCAGCATACGCATACGAACTTTGTAAGATGTATAACGGCTACTATCACGACCACTCGATTATGCGAGAGGAGAACGAAGCGGTACGTCGCTATCGTCTGCAACTCTCGGAGCAGATCGCACAGACTATTGCAAGTGCAATGAAGTTGTTGGGTATTGAGGTGCCACAACGAATGTAAAGAGTTATGTCAGGTTCGAATTTTGTTGATTATGTAAAGATTTTTGCTCGTTCGGGTCACGGGGGAGCAGGTTCGGCACACTTTCGTCGCGAGAAGTTTGTCGCTTTCGGAGGTCCCGATGGCGGCGATGGCGGTCGCGGTGGCAGCATAATTCTGCGTGGCGACCGTCAATATTGGACACTTATACACCTGAAATATCAACGACACCAATTTGCCGAAGATGGCGAGTGTGGTTCGGGTGCTCGTTCGTCGGGTAAGGATGCCAAAGATATTATCATCCCTGTTCCGCTTGGTACGGTTGCACGAAATGCCGAAACGGGCGAAGTTGTTGGCGAGGTAACTACCGACGGCGAACAGCTTGTATTGCTGCAAGGTGGTCGTGGTGGCTTG
>JAFVXS010000116.1 GCA_017501025.1 Alistipes sp. | reverse complement strand
GTGCCGATTATCTTTGCCACCTATCCGTTGGTAGAGAACATTGAGGGTAGCCAACTGATTTTCAACGTAGTATTTATTATAACCATCATATCGCTTGCCGTACAGGGAACTACCGTAAGCAGTTTTGCCAACCTTATGGGTGTTGCCCGCACGACAAAAGAGCCTTCGTTCGGCGATGGATGGCAAGACCGAATGAAGTCGGCATTTACCGAAATCGAGGTCAGCGAGACTATGTTGGTAAATGGCGGACTACTCGCAAACATCACACTCCCCGACAATACGTTGGTTGTGATGGTCTGCCGCGACGGAGACTACTTTGTACCACGTGGTTCGACAGAACTTATTGCAGGCGACAAGTTGCTGGTATTATCGGACCGTGGCGAGGAGCTCGACGACCACTACCGCAAGTTGGGTCTGGACGATGTGATAAAGTACTCCTAAAAATAAAAAAATCGCAGTGTTCGCTGCGATTTTTTTATGACTACTCCTCTCTAAACCTATCCAAAACATCCCCGGGATGGAGTTTGAATTGAAGCGAGCGAGCTGTTTCGCGTCCCGCATCGCCACCTTTACGCTGAACGGTTAGGCGACCCAACTGCAAATTACCCCGAGAGGTTACCTCCACACCACCCTCGCACAAGAAACTCAATAGCTGATTGATATTGGCGATTGCCCATTCACTACAACAGCCACCCTTCGGACGGCGTACAACCAGAACCCACTCGGCAGCCAAACGACCACGACCCTTGACAACATCGCTGACAATAAGTTGCTTGTTGGCAGTAAACCACTCCAAAATCTGTCGTCTCAACTTTGCAGGGAGTTCATCCATAAACATTCTGCGACTATCCCGCACCAAACGACGACACGGACGTCGCTCGCCACAGAAATACTCCAAGCCCTTGACAACATCATCGGGCATATCCTGCCAAAGTTTTTCGCAATATGTTGCTATGCGACGCTTATCGACCTGATTAAAACCTCGTCCACGACCCGAAACAAGTTTAACCTGAATATTCTGCACATCGACGACATCTTTGAAATAGACACGCACCTCAACCGTTACGTCGGTCTTGCAATCCTTATTGCGTACTACCGCAGCACGGACACTCTCTATCTCTGCAAGATTATACTCCATCGATATCAACCATCTGCGAGCCAAATCACTAACCTGCCAAGTATTAAACTGCTCAACAACCCATCGCTCTGTCGAAAAACCACGTTTGGCAGTCTGTGAGCCAAGTTCTACCAAGTCGTTGTTGTCGCTGACCGCCTCCATTATCTGATGAGCCAAACGCTCAACCACCGCAACAGTCATAGCATTACCCGCCTGCATCTTTATCCTCGACTCGGCAACACTGCAAACAGCCCGCTCTGCCAACTCCTTCGGAAAGCCCTGCAACAGCAAAGACTCCTTGCCACTCAATACACGCAATTGACCATTTTTAACATAAAGCAGACCCTGTCGTCCTGCACGAATTGTCGGGCAGAAGTGCTTTTGAACACGCAAATCGGATTGACGAGTATCGACAACCCAATAGTCGTGCGAAAGTATATAGTTCAAGTCTATGCGATCTGCATTATATTTATTATCGAGATAGCGTTGGAATGTAGCATTTCCGATATCCAATATTTCAGCATCCTCATCAATCAGAAATTCGGACAACGGACGCGGATTTATCGGACGCGGAAACTTAAATGGGCGACGTTGCAAACCGCGTTTGATACCCACAAAATAGATACGTTCGCGAATCTGCGGAATACCGCACTCCGTGCTGCTGATAACACGATGATATACATCGTAGCCTGCATCATTCAACAACGTAAGAATCTTCTCGAAAGTGCGACCCTTATCGTGATTGACCAATCCCTTCACGTTCTCCAAAATGAAGTACTTTACATTGCACTCTCGAAGAATACGCTCAATGCCGTAGATAACCAAACCACGATTATCGTCAAAACCTTTGCGTTTGCCGACAATCGAGAACGACTGACAGGGAAAACCCGCAATCAACAGGTCAAATTCGGGAAGTTTAGAGGTATCGATATCGTTCAAATCACCGAAATTCTCCTCCTCTCCAAAGAAAAGTTTATAGGTCGAGATAGCATTTTTATCAATCTCCGAGAAGCCGACACACTCCATACCGCTTCGCTCCAAAGCGACTCTTCCACCGCCGATTCCGGCACAGAAATCGATAAATTTCAGACCCTTCATACCACAAAGATAGACATTTTTTCGGGAACAGGCACTTTTTAGAAAAAAAATCACTATCTTTACGCGCTTTTTTGAAGGTACTCACTACAAAAGTAGTGACTCTGCAATCGGACAACCGTCGTAAAACCGACTCCAAAAGAGAGTATTTTCAATCGAGCAAACCAACGAGCATAGGGGCGGGGAAGCCATCGCTTATGCCACAAAACAGAACAACAAAAACCCTAAATAATAATAACAAAAACAGTTAAAAAACTATGGCAACAACCAATCGTGAAAAGTTATTCGCCGAGTTTCCTCCCGTTTCGACAGAGGCGTGGGAGGCGGTGATAACCACCGACCTTAAAGGTGCCGACTATGAGCGTAAGTTGGTATGGCGTACAAACGAGGGTTTCAACCTTCGTCCATACTACCGTGCCGAGAACCTTGAAGGTTTGAAGACGTTGGGTACACAACCCGGCGAATTCCCTTATTTGAGAGGTGTAAATGGCGACACCAGCTGGCTTACACACCAAACAATCGTTGTAGAGTGCCCAAAGGCTGCTAATGCCGAGGCATTGAAGATGCTCGACGCCGGCGTTGATTCGCTCGGTTTCTGCATCTGCAACGAGGAGTTCACTTCTGCACAACTCGACGAGTTGCTCGCAGGTATCGTTTTGCCTGCTATCGAGGTTACCTTCTGCGGCAAAGCAGTGGCTCACGTAGCAAAACTCTTCCTCGCAAAAGTTGAGGCAGAGGGTTTGGCAAAAGATGAGGTTAAGGCAGCATTCTACATCGACCCACTCGTAAAGAGTATGACCGTAGATGGTGCTTGCAGCAACTGCGACGCTCTTATCGAGTTGATGCGTGCAACACAACCTTACAAAAAGATTCGTCCATTGACCGTATCGGGACACCTCTTCTCGGATGCAGGCTCGACAATCGTTGAGGAGTTGGCATTTACGCTGGCTGCCGCTCACGACTACATCGTGTGGATGTTGGAAGAGGGCTTCACTATCGACGAGGTAGCTCGCAAGATTCGCTTCTCGTTCGCCATAACTTCGAATTACTTTATGGAGATGGCAAAGTTCCGTGCAGCACGTCTGTTGTGGGCAAACATCGTGAAGGGCTATGAGCCAAAATGCGACTGCTCGTGCAAGATGATGGCACACGCACGCACATCGGCTTGGAACCAGACAGTATATGACCCATACGTGAATATGTTGCGTGGCACTACCGAGGCTATGTCGGCTGCTATTGCAGGTGTTCACTCGTTGGAGGTTTTGCCATTTGACTATGCATACGAGCGTCCAACAGAGTTCTCGCAGCGTATTGCTCGTAACGAGAGTCTCTTGTTGAAGCACGAGTCGCACTTCGACCAGGTTGCAGACCCTGCCGGTGGTTCGTACTACATCGAAAACCTCACCGACAGCATCGCAAACGAGGCTTGGAAACTCTTCCTCGAAATCGAGGAGAAGGGTGGCTACGAGGAGGTACTCAAATCGGGCTACATCGTAGAGCGTGTTAAGGCTTCGGCGGCTGCAAAGGATAAGGCTATTGCTACCCGCCGTCAGATTTTGCTCGGTGCAAACCAATACCCTAACTTCACAGAGGTTGCAGACAAGGCTGTTGAGACAGCTACCGTAACCCGCACACTTACCGACGAGAATAAACTCACCCCATACCGCGGTGCTATGGCATTCGAGGCTATGCGTTTGGGTGTTGATCGCAGCGGCAAAGAGCCAAAGGCATTTATGCTCACTTGCGGTTCGTTGGCTATGGCTCGTGCTCGTGCACAGTTCTCGTGCAACTTCTTCGCTTGTGCCGGTATTCGCACTATCGACAACAACTTCTTCAAGAGTGTTGAGGAGGGCGTTGAGGCAGCTTTGGCTTCGAAGGCGGAGATTGTTGTTGTTTGTGCAGCAGACGACGACTACGCAACTGTGGCTCCACGCGTTAAGGAGTTGCTCGGCGACAAGGCTATCTTGGTTGTTGCCGGTGCACCTGCTTGTCAAGAGGAGCTTCAATCACAAGGTATTAACAACTTTATCAGCGTGAAGAGCAACGTACTCGAAACATTGCGTGGCTACTTGCAGATGATGGGTATCTAATCGAGGAGGAATCAAAAATGAGAGCAAAATTTTCAGAATTGAAATATGCGGGCGGTGCTGCCGCTTGCAACGCCGAGGCAAAGGAGCCTTGGATTACTGCCGAGCAGATATCTGTTAAAGATGGTTACTCTGCCGCAGATTTGG
>JAFVXS010000115.1 GCA_017501025.1 Alistipes sp. | reverse complement strand
GTGTCGGTACCAAGATGGCCAAAAGTGCAAGAATTGTGGTGGCTGTAAGCCCTGTATCTCCAAGCAGATGAAATGCTCCAATATTTCCTACCGAGAGGTGGGCAGGGAAGATGTCGGCAGCAAACATCACGATACAGGCTATCAGAGCTACGGCAAACAATATACCCGGAAGAATCATTATGATAATGAAAATCTTTGCCAATGCAATGAATATACGGCCAAGTATTGTTACCGATGAGGCTACTGTCGATTTTGCATTCTGCTCGTCGGTCTGCTTCTGTTTGTCGGCAATTGCTTGTGCTGTTATAGGCTCTCCCTCCATCTCCAATTTGTGCAGGGCAGTTGAAGCAGCAGGAATGGCAAACCACATAATGAGATAGAAGACCACTTCGCTCATCATAATATTACCAAAAATCGCTTGAATAGGTATGCCCCAAGGTGTAGGACATAGTTCGGCTAAAATTACCAATAGTAGAGGAATAAATATGGCAAGGCGTATAAATGTCGGATCGATGTTGAAATAGCGACCCAAACCGGCACATACGCCACCCAATTTATTGTTCTCCAAATCGCGATACAGACGACGTGTTATTTTGAGATTCTCTTTCGCGGGAGCCTCGTCGGAGATATCCTCGACACTACCGAGTTGGCGGATGATGTTCTCTACAAGTGGCAGACATACAACCAGCTCGGTGTCGTTGTGTGACGACAGGATAAGTTCTGCAATACGAGCCTCTATATCGGCTATAATTTCGTCACGGTCCTCATTTGAAGAGTAGGCTTTGTTGAGAGCCGATAAGTAGTTGCATAATCTGTCGTATGCGGGACGTTCCATACGAAAACCTATACCCGCTATGCTGCATTTTTTTATCTCGTTCATAGTAGTTTATCTCTTTTTAATAGTACTCATTCCGCTGTTTGAGATGACATCGAGTTTGCAGTCGCCACTATATTTGACGTGCGACACGCCCGATACATCGAGGGTAAGTTGCTCGCTACATTCAATATCGGCTTTCGATGCACCTGAAACGATGGCACGACACCTTTTAGCGACTAAATCGACATTTGATGCACCGCTGATGTTGGCGACAATCTCCTCGAAAGCGGAGTCGTCGCAGTCGATATTCGATGCACCTGTAATATGTGCATTACCACTCTTAATCATCGCGTTATCGAATTTTATATCCGAAGCACCCGAACAGTCGAGCTTCAATAGTTTCAATATGCCGCATATGGTTAATTTTGATGCACCTGATGTCTCGCAATCGAACTCTTTACACACAATATGTGCAGCTTTGAATTGTGACGCACCACTGATATCGATATTGATGCTTTCGGCGGTGATATTCTGCAACGATATTTGCGATACGCCCGATGCCTCGATTTCGAACTCTTTTGCTTTGATATCGCACTGAACGGTCACTTTCGATAGCGATTCGGCCTCGATATCGTCAAGTTTACCACTGTTCGGAACATAGATTGTTGCAAAGGTATTTGTCGAGTCGTAACGCTTTGAGCGGAGGCTTTTGCTGTCGATTTTTGCCGATAGGGTGCCATCTTTAACATCGATTTTGAAATGTGGTAGGAAATCGTTGTGAATCTTTGCAACAATATTGCCTTCGGTGCGATTTTCAACTACCACACTGACAAAATTGCTTACCTCGATTTTGTGAAAGTTCATTGCACTTTTATACGCCTTTGAGGTGTAGTTGCTGCTATCGTCGGCAGCAAATGCTGTGCTGACAATCGCAATGGCAAAGCATACTGCGATGATCTGTTTTAGATAGGTTTTCATAGTATCGTTACTGTTTACGTTTGTTTCTGATATTCTCAATCTGCTCGACCAGAACAGACCACGCCTCATCGAGAGACTCCAAATAGCGATGTCCCTCTTGTGTCAGGGTGTAGTATTTTCGGGGAGGACCTTGTGGCGACTCCTTCCAATGATAGGTCAGATAGCCGGCATTCTTCATTCGTGTAAGGATAGGGTAGAGCGTTCCCTCCACCACAATCATCTCGGCCTGTTTCAATTCGCTGATAATTGCAGGAGCGTACGAATCTCCCGTAGCAAGGATTGCCAGAACGCAGTAGTCCAGCACACCTTTTCGCATCTGTATTTTTACATTTTCATCTCTCATAAGGCTCTAATTTTTTGTGAACTTGCTTTTCAATGGCTCTTCGGGGATTATGAGCCATAAAATTACATATACCCAGAACGACAAACCTCCGAAGACAATTAGTGCAAGTGTCAGCAGTCGCATTACGCTCGCATCGAAATCGAAGTATTGGGCAATTCCGCCGCAAACGCCTGCGAGTACTCTATCTTTGCGGATGCGATAGAGTCGTTTGATGTTGTTTGGTTGTTCGTAGGAGCTCTCTTTGGTCTTGGGACCAAATTCGTTAGGGTCGCCCATACGCTTAATTGTCTGCTCTACCATCGAACGGGTTACGACCATTACGGGAGAAGGTAACATCTCGCATAGAATGGATGCTATTCCCTCCTCGATATCCGACATAATCTCGTTCGTATCGCCTGTGATACGACTGCGAACATCATCTAAATAGTCGTTGAGTAGTTGGTAGGCATCATTATCCGCTGTAAATGCTTGACCGCCAATGTTTACGTTAGTAGTCTCTTTCATTATTTTTATTGTTTGATAGTTTTTTTATATGTTATTTCATTCCGGTATTGGCACCTTGTTGCGAACTGCCGATATTTTCGTCGTTATATACTTTGCGATTTGCCTGACGCACACGCACACGGTGGTTTCCGAAGTTGTAGCTTATCGACAAGCGGATACTGCGTGCTATTTGAGTATTACACTGCCATAGGTTGTGTGTAGGTGCCTGCGTGCTGGACTCGTATATTCCATACTTTTGGTGCGGATTGTGTATCAGCAGTGCAATCTCCATCTTATCTTTTAGCAGCGATTGC
>JAFVXS010000114.1 GCA_017501025.1 Alistipes sp. | reverse complement strand
GATAATCGTACGCGAATCGATAATCGACATCACACGGAAAGCGATACGTGAAGGGAAATTAGCCTTGATACGACCCGTAATGACATCAACCGAAGGTCGCTGCGTAGCCACGATAAGGTGGATACCTACGGCACGAGCCTTCTGTGCCAAACGTGTGACAGGCTGCTCAACCTCCTTGGCGGTCATAATAAGGTCGGCGAACTCGTCGATAACAACCACGATATATGGCATAATCTCACGCTCCTCAACTTTGCAAGTGCGTACCAAATCGTTATACTCCTTTATGTTTCGTACACACGCTTGGCTCAACTTCAACAGTCGTGCCTCCATTTCGAGACACAACGAGTGCAGCGTATAGACCGCCTTCTTCGGATCTGTAACAATCGCCTTATCTTCGCCCTCCATCTTGGCAAGGAAGTGACGCTCCAACTTTGCATAAAGCGAAAACTCCACCATTTTAGGGTCTATCAGCACAATCTTCAACTGCGAAGGGTCTTTACGATATAGCAACGAGGTCAGAATAGCATTCAGACCAACAGACTTACCCATACCCGTAGCACCAGCAACCAACAAGTGAGGCATCTTCGTAAGATCGAACACAAAGTTCTCCTTTTGGATATTCAGACCTATCACGATTGGCAGTTCGCCATCATAATTCATAAAACGCTCGGAACGAATCGACGAACGCATAGACACAATAGCCCTATTGTGATTTGGCACTTCGATACCGATTGTACCACGCTCCGGCATAGGTGCAATCATACGGATACCCGATGCACGCAACGACTGCGTAATATCGTTGGCAAGGCTCTGTATTCTCGCAATCTTAATACCGGGGTCCTGCACAATCTCGTAGAGCGTTACGGTTGGGCCCACGGTAGCCTTCATATCTCGAATACCGATACCGAAGTTACCCAACGTCTCCTCGATACGGTGTTTATTCTCTCGAATTTCGTCATCCGACACTTCACCCACCTCGTCGTCGCCACGCAGTAACTCAATCGAAGGGAACTTATAGCCGTGTGTACGGTCGGGATTGAACGGACGACGGTCAGCCTCCTTATCCGAAAGTTGCTCATCGGGGTCGTTATCTATAACCGTTATCGTAGTGATTGGCGACTGTGGCTCCTCTTCATCCTCTTCGAATGGGTCGTTCACAGGCTCTTCTTCATCTGCCAAAGGCTCGATTGGCTCAATATCTTCGGGCTGCTCATCACGTCCGATTACATCGTCGATATCATCTATCGGCTCCTCATCAGGGATATTATCATCTTCGAGTGGTTCATCCGCAGGCTCGGCAACAGCAGCCTCTTCATCTTCAACAAGCGACACCTCCGCATCCTCATCAACTGCCTCTTCATCGTGATTACGTTTTGAGAATATGGCGTTCTTAATCTTATCGAAGAACGAGTGTCCCCGACGTGCTACACCAACACCCAATCCGTTGATAAACTCTATAACTCGGATATTCACAAATACACCGATAAGAATCCAGCAGACAACAACTGCAAACCACGCTCCAACGGTACCGATACCGATACCGCTACGCAGCCACTTTGCCATTTCGATACCGAATGTACCACCCCAGCCGCTACCAAACATCTCGCCTTTGACGCCCATTGCCAAACCGAGTGTGAGCGAGCCTAAAACCGTAATAAGAGCGATGGTCAGAATAGCGTGGTCCAAGATACGGATACGGCTACGCAGCAATCGAAGTCCGAAAATCAGCGACAGCAACGGAATCAGTGCTCCGAACAATCCGAACGAGCCACCGATAAGGGCATTGGCAATTCTGATACCCAATGGTCCCGTCGATTCCGCAGCATCGGCAATCGGGGCATAGACATCCGATGGCAGACGTTTGCCGATAGTCTGCAAATCGCTCTCCCAATTGAAAAGATGTGCAACAACCGACCACAAGAAGTAGAGGCTGACGAAGACAATTATCATACCCAAAACCCACGCAATCGTCGCCCATATCGAACGCTCCGTAGTCACGGGTTGTTCAACACGCTTTTTGCGAACTGTCTTGCGACTCTTTGTGCGTTTTACCTCTACGCTATTGGTTTTGCCATCTTGTCCCATATCGAATTGTTTTGAAAATATCTCTCACTCAAAAAAACACATCGTCCACGCGAGAGCATAGACGATGCGAAGTTATAAAAATTTTAGCAAAAATACAACTTTAACCGAAGGCTTTTTTTCGTAAAGATGCGATATAATCATCATCAGCAAAGCTCAAAAAGCGATATTGTGGTACATTGTCATCATCAGCCCGCAGGTGGTGCATATCGAGCAGATATTCGACCCGTCGTTCAATAGCGGATGCCGAATCGACAATTTGCACAGGGCGGTCGCCCACAACCTGCTCTATCGCATCCCGCAAAAACGGATAGTGAGTGCAGCCCAAAACTATATAATCGACACCCTGCTCAACAAGCGGTTCGATAACGCTTTTGACTCTATACAAAGCCTCGTCGCTATGCTCCATATCTTGCTCCACCAACTCGACAAAGCCCTCGCCAACCGCCTTGATTATCAGAACTCTATTGGCAAACTTGGAGGATGTTCGCAGAAACAGCTCCCCCTCCAACGCCTTACGGGTAGCTAAAACTGCAATTTTACCCGTTTGACTCGCCTCCGCAGCAGGCTTCACCGCAGGTTCCAACCCTACAAACGGAGTATCGGGATAGGCTGCACGCAGACGCTCTATCGCCACCGCCGTAGCCGTATTGCAGGCTATAACAATCAATTTGCAACCCTCCTCTCGAAGTCGCTCCACAGCCTCAACCGTAAAGCGGAATATCTCCTCGGCAGAGCGGTCACCATACGGACAACGAAGCCCATCTCCCAAATAGACAAGCGACTCGTTATGGAGCGTCTGTTGCAGAGTCTGCCAGACACTCAATCCTCCCATACCGGAGTCAAAAACGCCTATCGGATTGTTATTCATTACCGCAAAATCGTATATCGACTAATATGTTTCGTTCAACACTTTACGAGGTGTTGCTATCAACTCGTTCATCAGAGCATTCTCCGAATAGTCACCGCTCTCCGTAAAGCGAGTCTGCTCATAAACGTTGCCATTGGTATCTGTTGCAACAACCTTAATCTCACGTGCATCAGGGTTTTTCAACTCCAAGCGATAGAGGTGGTTACACGATGTGAGGTAGCCCTTACGGCCACCGCCATTCATCTTGCTGCGGGAATCTTTCACGTGACCATACGAACGCCCCACAACGCCAATATGGTAGCCAACAGCCCACCAATCGCGGCTCGAATTGAGTTCAGGTACCTTATCCTTCGTGACAGGGATACGCTTCATACTGCCTGTCAAAACACCATCCTCGTAGAGCTCCACCTTCCAATCGGGGTCTGCCATAAAGACATTCGCCAAGATGGTATTATGCGAATATGGAAAGCGGAACTTCTCGAACTCGCCACCAAATTCGGCATCACCACGATACATTCTTATCTGATACGAAATATCGTGTCCTGTACCCTTATATCGCCAATTTTTCAGCGTATTGCCCTCTATGTCGTAAATCGTGTATCCGTTTGGAGTACCGTCGCCATTGGTCGATGACCACCAATACGAACCCGATGCAGCAGCGTGAACGTGCTCGTATGTTCCGTGTCCGTTGCGGTGATGATTCATAAAGTGGGTGTGTCCAACAAAGATATGCGACTCCTTAAACTCGGTAAGCAGTTGTCGCACCTCTGCCAAATATGGGAACGTACGGTCGTACATTCCTATATGGAGACACAAAATCACCATCTTATCGCGTGGGACAAGTGCCAAATCGGCCTTTACCCACTCATACTGCTCGCGAGTAAATGCCGGCTTATATTTATTCGCTTTTTGGGCATTGTCATACTGAATATTACGCATCGAAACAATATGCACATCGCCACGATTCCACGAATAGTCGATAGGACCAAACACATCCTCGAAAGCACGCTGATATGCAAGGTTGAATGTACTGCTTCGCTCGTCGGCAGCAACAGGTCCCTTAATATGGTCGTGGTTGCCGTATGTCTGGAAGAAGAGCAGATGGGTCTTATCGTATGCCATTGCAGCACGCATATCGTCGAGCAAAGGGACACAATCAAACGGACCCTCGGTATAGCCTATATCACCCAACGTAACACCATAGCGAGGCTGTGTCTGCGAATCGACATATTGACGAATATCGACAACCGTTTCACGCGAAAAACGCTTTACGTGAAACATACACTGTGCTTGCGGATCGGCAACAGCAATCAAGCGAAATGTCTTCTCCGGACCATTTTCAAGACGATTAAGCGTGAAATCATAACGCTTTTTACCACGCTCGATACGCTGATAAAAATCGGGATGACCATCCTTTACATTTACCTTATACTCGGCAGGTATAGAGTAATAAACATAGGTTGCATCGGGCGAGGTCTTAAATGCGAATTTACCCTTTGCATTGGTCTGAACAACCGTAAAACCATCCGTCACGGCAACCCCGACAACAGGCTTTCCACCCTCGTCCAAAATTGTTCCCGAGACCTTAACCTGTGATGCGGCCGTAAAAGAGATTGCCGCCATCATAGCCACCAACACCAAAAACTTTCTCATACTCACTATTTTTTATCACTGTCAAACATAGCTAAAATTCTATCTACAACCATATCGTCGCTCATAGTATCGCAATCGATTACCTCGTCGGCCTGAATATATACAGGCTCCCGCTCCGCCATATGTTTGGTCATAAACTCCAACAACTCTTCATCGTTCAGACCTCGAAATTTGGGACGCTTTGCCCGACCATAAGGCGACAATCGCGAGATAATCTTTGCAGGCGAACGTCGCAAATAGACCGAACCGCCCAAGCGACGAATCTGCTCCATATTATCGCTCCACATAGGCAACCCTCCGCCTGTCGAGATTATTGCCCTTTCGCACTCGGCTGTCGAGAGCAGAGCCTCCCGCTCGACCTGACGAAAATACTCCTCGCCACAGTGGGTTATGACGTCGGCAACCGAACAATTCTCACGTTGTTCAACCACAGAATCGGTATCGACAAACTGCATCGACCCCAATCGTGCAACTTTGCGAGCAATGGTGCTTTTACCGCACCCCATATAGCCAATCAGATAGATTCGCATACTCTTCCCGCTCTTCCGAATCCGACTAAAAGAGGTTCAACTGTTCGCTATCGCCATCGCCCTCGGGACGATAAATCTCGAAAGGCGTATTGCTGTTATCCACCGGCACGATACTCTCATCGTCAGCATCAACAATATCGTCTGCCTCAACAACATCATCTGCAATCAACGAGTCGATAGCCGACTGCTCGTCATATTGAGGCTCCTCGCCCGACTCTGCATCCTGTGGCTCATCCGGCTGCTCCGGCTCGACAAATGTCAGCGTATCGACATCGTACGTTGTCAGTCGCTTACCCTTCGCTTTGCGACTCTTAACGGCAATAAACTCATCAACGTCAATCTCATCCATTGGTCGCGTAGCCTGTGCTCCCTTATAGGTAATCTGCAACTTCGCTCCGCTGCAACCCGTAATGCAGACGAAATCGGCACTGCCGTCGTCATCGAGGAACGACTGCAAACGGTCAGCAGCATCCAGCATAAAGCGTTTCATATAGTAGTACTGCTGATTGTGGTCGTAGTAACAGAGACTATATACCCGTGACGAATCATAACGCTCAACCATCACCGTATCATCAGGGAAGTGTTGTCCCAAATCAAAGCCCGTAACATAGTATTGATGTTTTGCGGTC